>DATJTM010000220.1:0-3027 GCA_035503395.1 Luteitalea sp. | reverse complement strand
CGCGGGTGATCTTGTAGCGCTTCGGGCCGACCTTCTCGACCTTCTCGCCATAGAAGAGGGCGTCCGGCTCGAGCGTTCCGAAGTAGCTCTTGTCGACCTTGTCGCCCAGGTACGTCGACCCGGTCGCGTCGTAGAACACCGCCAGCTTGGTGGTGTTGTTGAACTCGAGGCGTTCGGCCGCGATGCGCGTCTGTGGCGACGTGTAGACGACGTTGCCGGTGGCGATGACGAGGCCGGTCTGGCTGTCGTATTCGACCTGGTCGGCGAAAAAGCGCTGGGTGCCGTCCTGTTGCTCGAGTTCGACTTCGCCGATGAGGCGCGACTTGGTGCCGTCGATCTCGATGCGCAGCTGCCGCGACAGCTTGAAACCCGGAATCTGCTGCGCGGCAACGGAGACCGGCAGCACCGCAATCAGGACGAGGAGGAACGCGAGGGCGCGAGGCGTCAGGTTCGAATGCACGGGCTCGGCACGGGAGTCGGGCGTGGCAGCGGCAGGCAGGATATCACGCGGGATCGGGCTGGCCGGCGACCTCGTCGAGCACTCCGCGCACGGCGCCGACGAGGAAGAGCGAGCCAGCGACGACGACGGAATCACCGTATTGCGACGCCAGGCCGAGTGCCTCGGCCGGGGTGGCGCGGTGCTCGACCGGCAGACCAGGCGCGAGACGTGCGATCTGCGCCGCCAGTTCGTCGGCCGGCAGGGCGCGCGGGAACGCCACGGCCGTCGCGACCACGCGCACGGCCAGCGGCAACAGCGGCCTCAGGAGCCCCTCGACGTCCTTGTCGCGCATGCAGGCCGTGACCAGCGTGACGCGGGCGAGTCCCGCCTCGCGCAACCAGGCCGCCAGGGCCAGCGCGCCGGCGGGATTGTGCGCGCCGTCGAGAATCAGCGGCACGTTCCCCGGCAACTGACGACGCTCGAGCCGACCCGGCCAGCGTGCCCCGGAGAGGCCGTCGACGATGGCGTCGGCAGGTACCGCGACCCCGCCGGCATCCATCGCTTCGAGCAGACGAACGGCGACGATGGCGTTGCCGACCTGGTGGGAACCGCGGAGTGCCAGCGGCAGAGGGCCATACGCGCGTTCCGGCGTCTCGAGCCGGAGCGTCGTCTCGCCCTTCGTGGTCGTCGCTTCGACCTGCACCTCGTGGTCGGCGCGTACCAGTCGAGCGCCCTGGCGCGCGCACGTGTCGGCGATCACCGTCGCCGGGCCAGGCTGGGTGACGCCGCTGACGACGGTTGCGCCCGGCATGATGACGCCCGCCTTCTCACTGGCGATCGCCTCGAGCGTGTCGCCGAGGTGGGCCATGTGGTCGAACGCGATGGACGTGATTGCGGCCACCGACGCCTCGACGACATTGGTCGCGTCGTGCCGGCCGCCGAGGCCGACCTCGACGACCGCGACGCGCACGCCGGCGTTGCGGAACAGCGCGAAGGCGGCGGCGGTCGTCAGCTCGAAGTAGGTGGCTGCGGCCGGAATCGTCCCCGCCGTGAGCAGCGCATCTTCGGCCGCGAACACCTCCGCCAGTGCCGCATCCAGCTGCGCGTCGCTCGCGTCCACGTCGTCGACGGCGAAGCGTTCGCGCAGGTGCACGAGATGTGGTGAGGTGTATCGGCCGGTGCGATGGCCCGCGCGCGTCAACGCGTGGGCGGTCATCGCCGAGACCGAGCCCTTGCCATTGGTGCCGGCGACGATGACGGGGAAGAAGGTGCGCTGCGGATCGCCGAGGGCCGCGCAGAGCGCGCGCATCGTGTCCAGGCCCAGCTTGATACCGAAGAACTCGCGAGTGGCGAGCCGTGCCTGCGGCGTCATGCCGGTGTGTGCATGAACCTCAGGGCGTCGGCGATGGCGGCCTTCAGCTTGCGGCGGTCGACGATCATGTCGACCATCCCGTGCTCGACGAGGAACTCGGCGCGCTGGAAGCCCTCGGGGAGCTTCTGACGAATCGTCTGCTCGATGACGCGCGGGCCGGCAAAGCCGATCAGCGCCTTCGGTTCAGCGATGTTGAGGTCGCCCAGCATCGCGAAGCTCGCGGTCACGCCGCCCGTCGTCGGGTCGGTGAGGATCGAGAGATAGGGGAGGCCGGCGCGATCGAGGCGGGCGAGCGCGGCGCTCACCTTGGCCATCTGCATCAGCGACAGCGTGCCTTCCATCATGCGCGCGCCGCCCGAGCACGACACCACGATGACCGGTCGACGATGCTGCAGGCCGCGTTCGATGGCGCGCGTGATCTTCTCGCCGACCACGACGCCCATGCTGCCGCCGATGAAGGTGTACTCCATCGCCGCGACCTCGGTCTCGATGCCTTCGATGGCACCGGTGCCGCAGATGATCGCGTCCTTGAGCCCGCTCGCCTGCTGCGCCGTGCGCAACCGCTGCGAGTAGGGCTTCGTGTCGATGAAGTTCAGGGGATCGGTCGACGCCAGGTCGCGGTCGTGTTCGACCCAGGGACCATCGAACAACATGGCCAGGCGTTCCTGCGCGCCGAGGCGGAAGTGGTGACCACACTTCGGGCAGACCTGCAGGTTACCGTCGAGGTCCTTCTTGTAGAGCGCCTGCCCGCAATCGGGGCACTTGACCCAGATGCCCTCGGGGATCCGGCTGGACTTCTGCGCCGGGGCGATCGGTTTCGGTACGCGCTTGAACCAGGCCATATCGGTTGCCCGACGGCCGGGCGAAGGCAAGAGGGTATCACCGCTGCCGCGGCACGTAGTACTGGGTTCCCTGCTGCATGTGCTCGACCTGGCGGAGCAGGTCCTCGACGTCTTCGTCCTGCCAGTCGAGGTCCAGCGACGAGGTCTCCACCACGAGCAGCGGCGCTCCGCTGTAGTGGAAGAAGAAGTGGTTGAACGCGTCGTTGAGTTCGCCGATGTCCTCGTCGTCGGCGGGCCGGCGGTCGGCCGATCGCTTGGCGCGTTCACGCAGCCGTTTACGCAGTCGGTCGGTGGGGCACTGCAGGTACACGACGACGTCGGGCGTGGGCAGGTCGCGCGCCAGCAGGTCGTAGAGCCGCTGGTAAATGAAGAGC
>DATJTM010000219.1:0-8299 GCA_035503395.1 Luteitalea sp. | reverse complement strand
CTCGAGGAACGTGGTCAGACGCTCGACCCATTGCTCCTGCAATTGCCGTCGATGCACGAGCACCAACGTATTCACGCGCCGTTGAGCGATCACCCACGCGGCGAGCACGGTCTTGCCGAAGGCGGTGGTGGCGGCGAGCACGCCCATCTCGTGCGCCACGAGTGAGGCCGCCGCTGACCGCTGCTCCGGTCGTAGCTCCCCGGCAAAGGTGACATCGACCGGGGTGCCACTGCATCGCTCGTCCCGCGTCGTCACCTCGATGCCGCACTGCGCGAGCAGTGCCTGCATGTCTCCGTAGCAGCCGCGCGGCAGGCCGATGTGCTCCGGATGGTCCTCGGCGCACGCAATGACGCGCGGTGTCGCGTGCGTCGAGAGCCGCATCGCCTGCGTTTTGTAGAACTCGGGGTTCTGGAAGGCGGCGAGTCGCAGGAGAGCCGTCCGCACCGCAGGTGGCAGGTCGTGCTTGGGGACGTAGACCTGGTCGGCGAGCACGGTCTCGATCCGCGCTGGCCGTGAGCCCGGCTGTACAGACACGGGAGCGGGACGCGCAGGCGAAGAGAGTGCCCACGGTGTACGGTTGTCCTCGTCATCCGGCGGCAGGCGGACGCCGACGATGCGGCCGCGCCGCTCGGCATCCTGGACGATGGCTTCCACGTCGCCTCGAGAAGCACGACGGAGGCTCGACAGGTACGCCCATTGATCGGGGAGCGGCAGCCACGCGTCATCGACGAAGACCGTATTGCCCCGGTCGCGCGCCTCGCGCTGCAGGGGCAGGGCGATCAGGTTGCCGAAGCCACCCTGCGGCAGCGTGTCCTGGTTCGGGAAGAGCCGATCGTACGAGCCGAAGCCGAGCGTCGGGTGGACGTCCATAGCCTCGGTCAGCAGGTGCGCACCGAGCCGCCTCGCCAGCGCGGCCGGCAGGGCCTCCTCGAAGAACATCCAGACGTGCGCACCGTCACCGGAGCGCGAGCGCTCGATGCCGGCGTGAAGCGAGCGCGCACGACACACGCGTACGAAGGCAAGCGCATCATCGCGCCAGGCATTCTTGTCGAAGTCCACCGCGAGGAAGTGGCAGGTCTCGTCGAGCAGCAGGGGATACACGCCAGCGACGAACGGCAGTCCCGCATCGTCTCGTCCCGACAGGTGCCAGCGAACGACGTCGTCGGTGACCGGCAGGAAACGGCGCACCGTGCAGTCGGCGCACTTGATGCGCGGCTTTTCGCAGATGCCGCGCACCCATTCGTGTGCGCACGCTGGCGCATACCCCGACCGCCCGTCATGCGGCTCTCGAAACGGCGCGGGTACACGTCGTCTCGCCCCCGGAAGAGCGACCGGAACAGGGCGATCTTCTCGGAGGGCAGTGCGAACCGATCGACGCATCGGGACAGGTGATTCACCTTGTGGGACCGCTCAGTGTCGCTGGCTAAAGTCGGTCAAGCCGTCGACGGTACCAGTGAAAGTGGTGGAGGACATCCTCCAACTCCTCTTGCTCGAGCACGAATCGCCCCTGCTCTCGAGCCACGATGGCGACACCTTCGGAGTCGGCGTCGGCGAACCGGTCGAGGACCGTAGCGACGGCCTGAGATAACTCCGCACTGAGGAATCGTCGGCCGTCGATGCCGAGAAGGTACGCGCCGGTGTACTCGAACAGCACGCCCGCTCCGTCGTGCTCCGCCCCGTACCGCCGTTGGTCGTCCTTCAGGTAGTGACGGAGACAGTGGAAGACGCCAGCCAGATCCTTCGGAGCCTTGCGGTCGCTGAACGCGACCAGCTTGAGGAGCACGAAGAGCGGGAGTGGGACGACCGGCAGCGTGGGCCCGTCATCGAGCGAGACCTGCACGGCGCTTGGGACGACATGCTCGAACCCTGCCATGTTGAGGACGAGATCTGCTTCGAGCTCGAGGCGTCCGTTTGGCGCGAGTTCGGGGCCGAACGGCAGGAGATCGACACGGCCGCCCGAGTGATGCAGAAGCCGATGCGCAGCGCGAGTGGGCGCGAAGCCGAAGTCGGTGAGCCGATCCTTGAGCGTCTCGAAGTCTGCGAGGCTCTCGACGGTCACGGTCACGTCGGTGTCGTTGGTCATGCGCGCCGGTCGCACGTCGAGCAGCAACTCGGGAACGAGGGCGCCCACGACGGCAAACTGAACGCCGAGCGTCCGAAGACCGCGTTCGAGGTCCGCCACAACGGGCAGGAGCGCGGGCTCACGCCTCGGCATCGCTCAGCACGCTCGGGAGCAGCAGTTCGGCGGCCTCCAAGGCCTGCCCGGTTCCACGGTAGCGTAACTCGGCATACGCGAGCAGGTCCGGGGCAGCAGGAACCGCGGCGCCCGCGAGCGCTGGCATCGCCAGCGGCCCCGGCGGCTCGATCACGACCAGGTTGCCGCCGCGTGCCGCCGGCTGCGCCATGAGGGCCTTCTGAACGTCGCGATCGTCGAAGAGGCGAACCGGCGCGTAGATCTCCGTGTCATCAGCACGGAAGTAGTGGTCGCGCAGGCCAGCGGCATCCGCGCCGGTCAGGACCCATCGCTGGTCGGCAAGCACCCTCTGCAAGCGTTCCCACAGCTGCGGCTTGTCATCGACGCGGACCTGGAACCGCCTCTCGGCGAGGTTGGGACGGAGTGCCTCGAGATAGGCCTGTACCCAGAGCGCGACGAGTCCGGGCCGGTCAGGGAGCGTGCGCGCACCCTTCTGGCCGCGCAGGAGCCCCCTGAGCGTGAGGTCGTTCAGGCACTTCGCGACAGTGCCGAGCGCGACGTCCGCCTCGTCGGCCACAGCGCGGTACGGTGCATCTACAAGATCGGGCTGCACCAGCAGCGCCATCACCGTCTTGACCCAGCCCTTGTGGGGGCGCGCCGGGGCCGTGGCCGGTGTCGCTGCCGGCCGTCGGCCCTGCACATGCACGAAGTGTCCGGGGACATCGATGTGCGCGTTGCCGGCGAGATCGATGTAATCGATGCCGGCTCGCTCGAGCAGGGGAGCTTGCTGTTCGCGGACGTGAGGCGCGAGCAGAAGGACTCGAGCGTCGGCGTAGGTGCGTGGCAGTGCCGCCCGCCAGCGATTCAACTGCTCGGCAACGACGGCGGCATCGAGATGGCGGAAGTGTCGCTTCTCTTCGACCAGGTAACGGATGGTCTGCCCGCCGACGCGCAGGGCAAGGAGTCCGTCGAAATGAGGCAGGCCCCCGTCGGGCGCTGCCATCTCGGCCCGAGGCATCCACTTGTCGAGCGTCGGTCGGTACACCTCGAAATCCGCAGCTGGAGTGGGCCGAGCCATGTTCGCGATACTAGCACGTTCATTAATAATGAACAGAGGCAGTCATGATCGACTCGCCCGGGTCGGTTCAGTACCTGGCCGCGGCGAAGCCACCGGCCAGCCGACGGTCGAGCTACTTGCATGAGGTCACCCGGACCAGCCTTGAGCGGTACCACCACGGCCGAGGTCGATTGACAAATACTGACAATCCGCGGCGGCCCGGGGCCGTCGAGGGTTGTTTCGAGTTGACGCAACTCCTTGAAACAAATGGCAGGCGGTCTCCGGTGGTCTCCTGCATTGCCGTTTCGGTGTCCTCCGGAGCCAAAGGTCGCAGGTTCGAATCCTGCCGGGCGCACCATGCACACAGTGCAAATAAACAGCTTGCTCTGCTTGCATCGCTGCAGGCCACCGGCGCGGTGTCGCTGAGGGGGCATCAGGGTGCGGCGAACAGCCGTGTCGCGACTCCGCGGGGGACTGGTCGCAGAAACGGAGGTCCGCTGAGGTGCGGGCCCGGCCGGCGCCAAGTGGTGGGTGTCGTCTGCGGGCGACGTTGCATCGGCCCGCTTCACCGGAGGCGTGGGGTGCCATGACGGTGCATCGAGTAGAACGAGGCTTCAACGACAAAACCTTATTCGCAGGCCTCCTTCGGGGATCTCCGGGGGGCTCCCGGGCGAATCCCGACTGCGGATGACGCACCTCACGATGAGGGCAGCATCACAGCATGCATCCGCGAGTATGTGCGTCACCAAACCGTCGCGCAACTGCGCAGCAACAGCACAAGGCACAGCGATAAGAGCGCCGAAACCACGAGTGAGCCGACGCAACCGAGGCGGTTCGAGAAGAGCAGGAACATGGCACGGCGGCTGCGAATTCCAGGCCACACCACGTTCGTTGGCGTTGCATCGCCTTGCGCGAACACCACCCGGGTCTGGAGACCGATCTGCGAGCCGTCGGCCTTGTCCCTGTTGGAGGAGTAGTTCCGCCAAGCCGCTTGGGTCTGGCGGTGGCTGCTCCCTCCTGCTGTCTCGCGTGCCGGACACGCCACGCGGCTGCAGTGCCGTAGGCGTGACATCCCCTTCAGTCACCCCAGGCGCGGCCCGACGGATGGCGTCGTCACGCTGGCGCCTGAAGGAGCGGCACGGTGACGATGAAGGTGGTGCCATAGCCGAGGCCAGCGCTCTCCGCCTCGACCCGTCCGCCGTGCGCTTCCACCAGGTGCTGGACGATGGCCAGCCCCAGACCGAGTCCAGACCGACGGCTCGTGTCGCGGCTGGCGTGCCAGAAACGCGTGAAGACGTGCGGCAATCCTGCCGGGTCGACGCCGATTCCGTTGTCGGCGACTCGTAACACCGCCTCGCTTGCCTGACAGCTCAGACTGATTGCGACGTGGCCGCCAGCCGGCGTGA
This sequence comes from Luteitalea sp., assembly GCA_035503395.1. Taxonomy (GTDB): domain Bacteria; phylum Acidobacteriota; class Vicinamibacteria; order Vicinamibacterales; family Vicinamibacteraceae; genus Luteitalea. The sequence continues at coordinate 3,642 of DATJTM010000219.1, read as the reverse complement.
ACTTGACGGCGTTGCTGGCCAGGTTCCATACCACTTGCCGCAAGCGGCCGGCGTCTCCGCTGACGGGCAGTGGCGCCACGTGCAACCGCACCTCGAGCGACACGCCCTTGGCCGCCGCTGCGAGGCTGGCCGACTCTTCGGCGCCGCGGACCACGTCATTGAGATCCAACGGAGCAAGGTCCAGGCGAAGCTGCCCGGACACGGTTCGTGAGACGTCGAGCAGATCCTCGATGAGGCCGGCTTGCACCTGCGCGCTGCGCTCGATCGATGCGGCGACCTGTCGTACGTCTTCAGGCAATTCCTGATTCATCGTGAGGACGCGAGCGCGATTCATCACCGCGCTCAACGGCGTCCGTAGCTCGTGCGACACGAGTGCCAGGAAGTCCTCTTTCGCGCGGTCTGCCTCCTCGGCGCGCAGACGGGCGGCCCGCTCGGCCGCCAGCAGCGCGGTCCGCTCGTGCTCGTGCGCCTTGCGCTCCGAGATGTCGGTCAGGACACATACCCGTCCGGAGGACGAGTCATCGAGAGACACCGCATTGACGACCTGACGGAGCCATCGGCCGCGCCACGCCACGTCACGTTCGCTGGCGCCGTCCGGTTCCGCGCCACTTGGACCAGGCAGGACAAGGTCCGCGCACACTTCTATCCACGCGCGGCCCACCAGGCTCGCGGCCGGCCGTCCCAGCCACCCGGCAAGGGCACCGTTGACGTTCAGGATGCAGTCGTGCGGGTCGAGTAGCACCACGCCGTCGGAGAGCGCGTGGAAGGTGGCTTCCCACTGGCGCGCGATCTCTCGGGTCGCACGCTCGGCGCGCTGCGCGCGCAACAGCGACCGCACCGTGGCCAGAAGCATCTCGGGTGCCGCTGGCAGCGTCACGTATCCATCGGCCCCGTAGTCCAGGCCTCGCGCATGATCTTTGGGCGTCGCGAAGGTGGCTGAATGCTGCAGCACCATGATCTCGGAGGTGGGGTACTCGCGCTTGAGCTGCGCGCAGAGGTCGAGTCCGCTGCCATCCGGGAGGTTGACGTCGAGCAGCACCAGGTCCGGCCGACGCTTGCGGATGACCGCGGTGGCCTCGCCGAGGGACGCCGCAGCCAGAACGTCATAGCCGGCCTCGCGGAGCACGCGGTTGACCGCGTACTGACTGGCCCGGTCGTCATCGACGTTGAGCAGGAGTGGCGAATCGTTCATCGGCTAGTGATCGCTTACCGGTCGTTTTCAGGGATCGAAGGCGCGCGATTGAGGCACGCAACTCGCGCTGGTCCGCTCAGTCGCACGCGGGAGCCCTGACAGTCCGGTGTCCCCAGTCGGCGGGTCGACCAGTGTGGCACACCGACGCCGTACAGGCTGCGTGTCACGGCGCAAGGTCACGCTGGATCCGCGTGGCTAGAAACTCCCTAGGCCGATAGGGGCTTGAGGCGGCGTAACGCGACTCCCGAGGTACCGGCGCCGCTGTGTTCCATGTACGGCCGGACGACATGTTGTTTGCCGCTGTTCGTGCGTCTCACCCAAGGCGTTCAGCAGAACGACGAACAGCCATCCCGGACGATGGCAGCGATGGTGCAGCGCATTCTTGCGATGGACCCACACCACCGCGGTACTGAAGAAAATCGCGGCGCACGCGCCGGAGACCTGGTCGTGCGACGCGAAGCGGATCGGTACGTGCTGCTGAACTTCCGCGAAGAGCGGGTGATGGACGAGAGTTTCGCTTCATCCTCGGAGGCGTTGCAGAAAGGTCAGGAGATCGTTCACCACTGGGGCGGTCGCGTCACGCTGCAGCCCTTCAACCGATGAGGAGCGCGTGCCGACAAGGCAGCGACCTCGGACCATCAGGGACGACCCACGCCAGCACCGGACGTCTATACTCCTCGCAGCCTGTACCATGCACCTACCGGTCGCCGTTGCGTGCCCGCACTACGCTCGTCGAGCGAAGCCGGCGGCTTTCTCGCCCAGAGCTTGGGGATGGCCTCCCGAGGACCTGCGAGCTGCACGGACGGCGCCTGGACGTCCCGCGATGAAGGTACAGCCCACGGCAGTGCGCGGATCCGGCCGCGTCCTGCTTGTCGAAGATCACGAGGACGCGCGTGAGTTGTATCGCTTCTACCTCGACGCGCGTGGGTGGGAGGTCGTCGCGGTTGGGCGAGGCGACGAGGTCGAGGCGTCGCTCGCTCACGAACACATCGACGCCATCGTCATGGACCTCGAGCTGCCAGCCGTGGACGGCTGGGAGTTGACCCGACGGCTGAAGGCCAACCCCCGGACCTCCATGCTGCCGATCATCGTCCTCAGCGCGCGTGTACTCCGCAATGAACGGGAACGGGCCGTGAGTGCCGGGTGCGATGGCTTTCTTGCCAAGCCCTGTCTGCCCGAGGCACTCGAACAGGAACTGCACCGTCTCCTCGGCGGGCGACCGGTGTATGTCTCATGATTGCCGCACTGGCACGGGCCGACGATAGCCGCGACCATCTGGCCGCGCTGGTGCTCCTCGTGGACGACTACGCCGATACGCGCGAGTTGTACGGCACGTACCTGCGTCTCAAGGGGTACCGCATCGAAGAAGCCGAGGACGGCATCGATGCCATCGCGAAGGCTGTGGACTTGCGGCCGGCCGTCATCGTGATGGACCTGGCCATGCCGAACATGAACGGCTGGGAAGCCACGCGTCTGCTGAAGGCGGACCCTCGCACGATGGCCATCCCGATCATCTGCCTGACGGCCCACGGCCAACTGGCTGAGCGGTCGCGGGCGATGGCGGCGGGTAGCGACGGTTTCCTGACCAAGCCGTGCTTGCCGCGGGTGGTAGGGCAGGAGATTCGTCGCGTGCTCGGCTGAGCCCGAGGAGAGAACAGCACCGGCGCACCGCTGGGGCACGCGAGCGCCCGAGGCTCACGGGCCGATGCGCCAGACCGCCTTCAGAAGGACTGCCGTCGACACCGGCTTCTGGAGCACCTCCATGCCGCTGCAGCGCGCCCCGAAGTACTCGCGTACCTTAGGTGCGTTGGTCGTAACGACAATCAACTTCACACCGTGGAAACTGTGGCGGTCCAGTAGCTGCTCGAGGTGCGCGCAGTATGCGGAGAGCGCGGGCGAAACGTTCCAGACGGCGACGTCCGCGTGTGGCGTGCCCAGGATCGCCGCAACGGTGGAGGACGTCTGTGTGCTGGGCGGGCTCTCGGCGACCTGGGTGTCAAAGCCGGCGGCTGATAGCGCCTGCGCCGTGGCGAGCGCATCCGCCGCAGTCTCGTCGAAGACGACCGCGGTGTGCGGCGTGGCTTCGCCAGGTGCAACTCCCTGCATTCGCATGCAGCAGTCCTCCGGTGTACGCCACTCTAGTGGTCACGCAGCACCGCCGCTAGCGGGATTGCCCCTGCTTGCGGTAAGCACTCACCCGAACATCAAACGATAGGAAGTAAGTGGCGGGTGACCGCCGCGTCCATCAGCGGCGGTCCCACGGCAGTCGACGGGGGTGTTGTTGGTAACTCCATCCAAGTTCAAGGCGATGCGCAGATGAGCGGCCTTACTGGGGATGGCGCTCATGTGCGCCGAGGCTGTTCGAGGCGCCATCCTCATCCATGCGGCGCTGGGTGCCACTTACCTGGTGGACCTGCCGGTATCGGAAGTCAGGATGGTCGAAAGGCACG
>DATJTM010000218.1:0-6771 GCA_035503395.1 Luteitalea sp. | reverse complement strand
GGCCGACCGCTCTCGACTGCCGACTCGCCGACCGCCGACTGCCGTCGCGATACGATCCCCCTCCATGTCCCTTGCCGACGTGTACGTGCGCTCGCTCGAGGCCGCCGCGCCCATCCGCCTGTCGTCAATCGAAGTCCGGCTGATCAACCTCACGCTCGTCAGGCCGTTCGAGACGAGCTTCGGCCGCGTCGACGCGCGGATCGTGCCGCTCGTGCGGATGACGGCCGACGGGCTCGACGGCTGGGGCGAGATCGTCGCGGATCGGGAACCGCTGTTCAGCGCCGAGACGATCACGACGGCGCGGCACGTGCTCGCCGACTGCTTCATCCCCGCGCTGCTGTCGCGTCCGCTCACGAGCGTGCACGACATGGTGGCCGCGCTCCGTCGGTTCAAGGGGCACCAGATGGCCCGGGCGGGACTCGAGCTCGCGTTCATGGACCTGGCGGCGCGGTCGCGCGGCCTGTCGATCAGCCAGGCGATCGGCGGCACGCGGGCGCGGGTGCCGGTCGGCGTCAGCCTCGGCATCGAGAAGGACGTGCCGACGCTCGTCGATCAGGTGCTGGCGCACGTCGCGCAGGGCTATCAGCGCATCAAGCTGAAGATCAAGCCGGGGTGGGATCTCGACGTCGTGCAGGCCGTGCGGGTGGCATATCCGTCGGGATGGCTGTCGGTGGATGCCAACACCGCGTACACGCTCGCCGACACCGACCATCTGCGCGAGCTGGACGCCTTCGACCTCTTGATGATCGAGCAGCCCCTCGCGCACGACGACATGGTCGATCACGCGGCGCTGCAGCGAGTGCTGACGACGCCCATCTGCCTCGACGAGACGATCGTGCACGCACGTGCCGCCGCCCACGCCCTGGCGCTCGGCAGCTGTCGGCTGATCAACATCAAGATCGGCCGTGTCGGCGGGTACTCCGAAGCGCTCGGCATTCACGACGTGTGCGCGGCACAGGACGCGCCGGTGTGGTGCGGCGGCATGCTCGAGTGCGGCATCGGCCGCGCCCACAACCTCGCGCTCGCGAGCCTGCCGAACTTCACGCTGCCCGGCGACATCTCGGCGAGCAAGCGCTACTGGGCGCGCGATGTGACGACGCCGTTCGAGGTCGATGCGGACGGCACGGTGGGTGTGCCGACCGGGCCGGGGATCGGCGTCGAGATCGACATGGACTTCCTCGACAGCATCACCATCGACCGCCAGGTGTTCACGGCGTAGCATCGACGGTGAGCGAGCCCATGGCCGGGCGCGCGGACGGCTCGGCGAGCCGTCCCTACCGAATTGCGTGTCACCGCCGAGGTCAATCCCTGAGGCCTAACCGCCGAGTGTCAAACCCGATGGCGTAGCCGCCGAGCGGCAGACTCCAAGCGTCGCCGCCGAGCCGCAATCCGCCCGTAGGCGTAGCCGCCGAGCTTCAGCTCGGCGGTCAGTGATCTTCGAGGTGAAATGTGGCTGGCTTCCGTCAACGGTAGGCGAGAAGCTACGCGTCGAGGGCGAGGATGATCGCGGCGGCGAGCGCCGCACGCTCGGGAAGCGACGCGATCTCGACGTGCTCATGACGTGCGTGCGCGCCAGCGCCGATCGCACCGAGTCCATCGAGCGTCGGCACGCCGAGCGCGGCGGTGAAGTTGCCGTCCGACGCGCCACCGGTGCTGCCTTCGCGCACGTCGAGGCCGACGCTGGCGCCGGCCCGCTGCGCCAGCGCGAACAGCTGCGCGACGTGCGGACCACGTTCGAGCGGCGGACGCTCGAAGCTGCCGCTCCGCGTCAGACGCACGCGCGAGTCGACGGGCGTCAACGCCGCCCACGCCGACTCGATACGCTGTTGTTCGGCACTCGCCGTCACCCGGACGTCGATGTCGATCAACGCTTCTTCCGCGACCACGTTCGTGCGCGTGCCACCGGCGATGACACCCGTGTTGACGGTGGTGCCGAGGCTCGGCGCGGCCAGGGCATCGAGCGCCACCACCTGCCGCGCGACCTCCAGCACCGCCGACGCGCCATCCTGGGGAGCGATGCCGGCGTGGGCCGGTACCCCGCGCGCCTCGAGCCTGAACGTGCCGACGCCCTTTCGGCTCGTCTTGAGTACACCGCCCGGCAGCGCCGGCTCGAACACGAGCACGGCCGCGCTGTCACGTGCCTCGGCTTCGATCAGCGCGCGCGATGTCGTGCTGCCGACCTCCTCGTCCGCCGTGAACAGGCAGCGCAGACGCACGTCATGCAGTTGCGGACGCACCAGAGACGCCGCCGTCAACGCGATGACGAGGCCGGCCTTCATGTCGAAGGTGCCGGGGCCATGCAGCCGGCCATCGACGATTTCGACCGGCATGCGATCGACCGTGCCGGCACCCCACACGGTGTCGTAGTGTCCGAGCAGCAGGATCTGCCGGCTCCCCGTGCCGATCGTCGCGCGGAGATGCTCGCCGGCCGGCGACGGCAGGCGTTCGACGTCGGCGCCGATCTCGCGCATCAGGTCCGTCAAGGCATCGGCGCAGGCCGCCAACCGCGGCACGTCGCCACTCGGTGACTCCAGCCGCGCCAGCGCCGCCACCGTCGTCGTCATCCACGCGGCGCGCGCGGCACAGGCGTCGCGAAGGTCGAGTCGATCGGACATGGACTTGAATGGGTGCGTGCGTGCTACAGCGTCCGCAGTCGCGCGATGTCGACCGGCACGCCGTTGGCGATCACCTGCGTGATCCGACGAACGTCGCCGATGGTGGTGGACGGGTCGCCATCGACGAGCAGAAGATCGGCGGGCGCGCCGGCGCGGACCGCACCCAGCGCCTCGCCGCCCTTGCCGAGAAATGCCGCCGCGTGGCGGGTGCCCGCCGCCAGAGTCTCCACCGTCGTCAAGCCGCTGTCCGCGATCAACTCCAGTTCGCGCCACGGCGCTTCGCCGCATCCGGCGTGCGGGACCTCGGTGTGGCCTCCCATCACGATGCGGGCGCCGTTGTCGTGGAGTCGCTTGACGAGGGCCTGCATCTTCTTGAAGCCGGCGGCGCGCACCGCCGGCGACGCCGTGCCGCCACGTGGCGTCGGATCGGTCGGACGCGCCTCGAACACGGCGAGCGTGGCGTCGACGAACGGCTGCCGCTTCGCGACGGTGGCGTAGAGCCGCCGGGCCTGCGGGCCATCGAGGTCGGCCTCGGCAAACAACGCATAACGCCCGTCGCGACGGGCGCTGTTCTCGGCGAGCATCGCCTGCCGGTAGGCCTCGGCGGCCATCGGTGCCGCGATGCTGACGCCGAACGACGTGATGTGCTCGATGCCGGTCAGGCCGGCGGCGATCAGCTCACCCGCGTCGACGATCTCCAGATGCGCCGTGCTGGGCACGGCGCGTTCGTGGCAGGCCTGGATGACGGCGATCGCACTGCCCAGGGGCAGGCGGTAATAGATCTTGATCGCGGTGGCGCCGGCATCCACGGCACGATGCACCTGCCGCCTGGCCTCCTCGGGGTCGCGCGCCACGACGGAGTCCTTGGGATAGGCCGGCTGTTCGCCGTCGATGTGCGGACCGGTGAGGAACAGCCGTGGTCCCGGCAGGCGCTCCGCGGTGATCCGGGCCCGCAGCGGTTCGTGTACTTCGAGCCACTCACCGGGATCGCGGAACGCGGTGATGCCGTTGCCGAGCTGACGCAACGCCATCGCCGGGTCTTCCTCGATGTGGAAATGCAGATCGATCAGGCCCGGCATGATCGTGCCGCGGGGGGCGCGGAACAGCCGCACGTCGGCTGGCACGGGCACGTTGGCTGCGTCGCCGAGACGCGTGACCATGCCGTTCTCCACCATCACCCGCACGCCGCCGGCAGGCGCGATCACCTGAGTGCCGTCGAAGAGACGCGCGGCTTCGAGAAACAGCGGACCACCGCCGAGCGGGAACGCGGGCCCTTGCGGTTGCGCGGAGACGACGTGCGGCGCGAACAACGACGCGGCTCCGGCGCCGAGGTACTGGATCAGCGCGCGTCGGTCGATCTCGCGCCGGGTGGTGCGTTCGCGTCGCTGGCGCTGGGGCGGCGTGACCGTTCTCGCGTTCGTCATCAGACCTCCCGTACCAGCCCCGCGCGCGTCGCGGCCGTGTTCCGGATCAGGGCCAGCATGGCGACCATCGCCACCAGCGGCAGGATGCTCGCACCGACCATCACCGGCGCGAACGAATAGTGATCGGCGATATAGCCGGTGATGGCGATCACCGCGATCGTGCCGAAGCCCGCACCGGTCCCGCCCATCCCGCTCACCGAGGCCACCGACACCGGCGCGAACAGGTCGGCCGGGAGGTTGAGGATGACAGTGGAGAAGGCCGCGTACGCGAACGTCGATACCGCGAAGCAGGCGATGATCGCGGGCAACGACTCGACGAAGATCGTCGGCACGAGCAGCGTCATCCCGAGGCCGCCGATCACGCCGATCGCCTTGCGCGCGGCGCCCACCGACCAGCCGCGCGCGATCAACCAGCTGGAGACGCCGCCCCCGAAGAAGTTGCCGGCGTCGGCCGCCAGGAACGGCACCCAGAACGCCAGCAGGCCTTCCTCGACGCTGAAGCCGCGGCTCACCAGATAGATCGCGAACCAGTCGGTGATGAAGAACCACACCGGATCGGTGAAGGTCTTCGACAGGATGTAGCCCCACGTCTGAGGGAGCCGCAGGAGCGTGCGGTAGGGAAGCACGACGCCGGCGGCGGACTCCGCCGGGTCCACCTCGTTGCGCTCGCGGAGGATCATCGCCCGCTCCTCGTCGGTGATGAGCGGATGGTCCTCGGGCTTGCGGTAGAGGGCGAGGAACAGGGCGAGCCACAGGAAGCCGAGCGCGCCAGTGACGATGAAGGCGGGGCGCCAGCTGCCGAAGGCGGCGTAGAGCGACAGCACCAGCCACGGTGCGACCGCCGCGCCCACCGACGATCCGCTGTCGAAGAGGGCGACGGCCCACCCCGACTCGCGACGCGGGAACCATTCGGAGACGGCCTTGGTCGCCCCGGGCCAGTTGGCGGCCTCACCCAGGCCCAGCGCGAACCGCGCGCCCATGAACGAGGGCAGTCCCGACGCCATCGAGGTCGCCATCGCGGCGACCGAATACCACGCCACCCCGAGCGTCAGGCCGTTGCGGGTGCCGAGCCGGTCGATGACGCGTCCGGCGATCGTCTGGCCGACCGCGTAGGCGACGCGGAATGCGATCAGGATTCGCGCGAAGTCCGAGTTGGTCCAGCCGTAGACCGTCTTGAGTTCCGGACCGAGGACGCTGAGGGTCTGTCGGTCGATGTAGTTGATGACGGTCGACAGGAACAGCAGCCCGCCGATGTACCACCGCAGTCCCCGTACGCGACGCGCCACGCGGCCTCCCCGCAACTGTCCGGCAGACGCCGCTCCGGGCGTCCATTCCACCGCGCCGCCCCTCCCGAGCGACGGGGAGCGGTCCGGGCCAACCCGGCGCGATGCAAAAGCGCGTGAAGCTTACCGCACGGCCCGGCTATGCTTGGCGGCGATGTCCCGCAGGATTCTTCCGTCGCGCGTGGCGGGCACACTCGGTGCCCTCCTTGCACTCGGTGTGACCACGGCACCCCAGGCGCAGGCACCGGCCAGTGCGGTCCGACGCGCGCCCGTCCGACCCGCCCCTGTCAGGCCGGGCGAACCCGAGGTGCGGCTCGTCCTCCTGATCGCCGCCGACCAGTTCCGTTCGGACTATCTCACCCGGTTCGGGCCGCCGACGGCGGGGTTCAAGACGTTGATGAGCCGCGGCGCCGTCTTCACCGACGCCCACCTGGAGCACGCGGTCACGGTGACCGCCGTCGGGCACTCGACGATGCTGACCGGGGCGACGCCGAGCGTGAGCGGCATCATCGACAACGCGTGGTACGAGCGGTCGACGAAGTCGAACGTCGAGAGCATCACCGACAAGGATGCGGCGATCGTCGGCGGCGACTCGGCCGCCGGCGTCGGCGCGTCGCCGCGGCGGCTCCTGGTCACGACGCTGGGCGACCAGATCAAGCTGGCGTCGCGGGCCGCGGCCGGTACGCCGGAGGCGCCGCGCGTCATCGGCATCTCCCTGAAGGATCGCAGTGCGATCATGCCGGCCGGTCACGCGGCCGACGCTGCCTACTTCTTCCGCGGCGGCCGGTTCGTGACCACGACCTACTACCGTCCCGCGGTGGCTGACTGGGTGGCCGAGATCAATGCCCGCAAGCTGCCCGAGGCCTATGCCGGGAAGCGGTGGACCTACGAGGGTGGGGGCCGCGACTATCCGGCCGAGGTCGGGGCACCGCTCTACGGTGCCGTCACCGGCAGCCCGGCCGGCAACGAGTTGGTGATTGCCATGGCCAAGGGCGCCCTCGAGCACGAACAGCTCGGGCAGCGCGGTGTCACCGACGTCCTGACCGTCAGCTTCTCGTCCAACGACTCGGTCGGCCACACCCACGGCCCCGACTCGCCGGAGGTCCGGGACATCACGCGGCAGACCGACCGCCAGATTCAGGCGCTGCTCGACGAGGTCGATCGGCGCGTCGGCCTGCAGCGGACGTTGATCGCGTTCACCACCGACCACGGCGTGGCGCCGCTGCCCGAGGTGTCGCTGGCGCTCAAGCTGCCGGCTGGCCGTTTCAAGGGCCAGGCGGTGGGCGACGCCATCGAGACGGCACTCGATGCCGCGTTCGGCGCCGAGACATGGATCGAGCGGCTCCAGCTGCCACACGTGTACCTGAACGCCGCTGTCGTCGCCGCGCGCGAAGGCAAGGCCGCCGAGATCAGGAAGGTGGCTGCCGAGGCCGCGGCCAAGGTCGCGCA
>DATJTM010000217.1:0-2676 GCA_035503395.1 Luteitalea sp. | reverse complement strand
GTGTAGCAGGAGCGCGGCCTCGAGATCGAAGCGGCGATGCGTGAGCGGGCGTCCCAATAGCGCTTCGGCTGCTTTGAGCTTGTAGGCAACGGTGTTGTAGTGCACTCCCAAGCGCCGCGCTGTGCGTGCCCGATTGCAGTTCTCCTGAAGGAATACGCGTGCGGTTGCGCGGGCGCGGCTCGCCGCGGCATTGGGTGCTGCCAGTGCGCCGAGTTCATGCTCAACAAAGCGCCGGGCTCGTCGCGTGTCGCTGGCGAGGAGAGACACTGCGCCGAGGTCGCGATAGCGCACGACGCTCCCGGCACCACCGCTTTGCGCGTGGCGTAGCGCCAGCTCGGCCTCTCGGTGGCTGTCGCGAAAGCCCTCCACTCCGGCGCCGATATCGCCGACTGCCAGTGTGCCGCTGCCACCTCCATCGAGGCGGGTGAGATGCTCTTCAAGAGTCGCGTCGCTCAGCGTCGGAGGTAGGCCGATCCAACCCCAGGTGCGCTGCGTTTCCGCACGCACGACGAGAATGCCGGCGCCGATGGTACGGGCCAGGCGCCGGACGGGGCGCAGTGCGCGGTCGTCGGGCACGTCGTGGATCACGGCGAGATGGCGGATGCCGAGGAGTGGGTAATCGAGTTCGACTCCGATGGCGCGCACATCGCCGGTGGCGGCGCCGAGCAGCGCGCAGACGGCCGCGGTGCGTCGCGCCTCTTGAGTGTCGGTGCGGCTGCGCAACTCCTGTCGGTAGGCGTCGGTGACGAGCGCAGGAACCGTGTCGAAGTACGAGAACAGGAACTTCGCCGACACGTCAAACAGCTCGGCCAGCACGGACGGATCGCTCGTGCGGGCGGAGCAGCGTCTGGTCCACTCGCCCCAGAACAGCTGGTGGCCCAGGTCGTAGGCGCGCAGCAGAACCGATAGGTCGGCGCCGCGGCGGGCGAGGTCGCGGGCGTAGACGACCGCCTCGTGCGGCGCGGTCTCCACGCTGAGGTCGCTGCCCCGGCACAGGACCGACAGCTTCAAGCTGAGGTTGGCGCGGTTGCTGGCGCGGTAGGAGTCGCCGTCAAGGACCTCGGGCAGCTCATCCGCGATCGCCCGCGAGACGTCGTCCACGAGTACGTCGAGGTCTTGAGTCAGCTCGCTGGCCGCCTCGCGAATGATCTCTGACGTCGTCGCCCGCATCGGTCTTGTGGCTCGCGACTCTACAGCCGAGGCGACGTTGTTTGTCGACTTTGCACATAGACCCCGGCGATCGCCGCGGCGACTATCCCCTCATGAACCTCGCGGATTCCACCGCGCTCATCACCGGTGCAGCCGGTGGCATCGGCCGCGCCGCCGCGCTGCGCTTCGCCGCCGCGGGTGCGGCTGTGCATCTCGTCGATCGAGACGCTGGCGCTCTCTCGCGCGTCGAGGCCGAGGTTCGCGACACCGGCGCCGCGGTGTCATCCACGGTGGCCGACGTCACCGAGCCGTCCGAAGTGGCGGGCTTCGTGCAGGACGCCCGTCGACATCGCGGCCGCATCGACGCGTTCTTCAACAATGCGGGTATCGAGGGGCCGGTCGCCGACCTCGCCGAGTACCCGATTGAGGGCTTTGATCGAGTCATGGCGGTCAACGCACGCGGCGTCTTCCTTGGCTTGCGCCACGTGTTGCCGGTCATGCTGGCGCAGGGCGGCGGGGCGATCGTCAACACCGGCTCGCTGGCGTCCGAGCGGGGCCTGCCGGGCAGCGGCGCCTACAACGCGTCCAAGCACGCAGTGCTCGGCCTCACGCGCACGGCCGCCGCCGAGGTCGCCCGCGACAACGTGCGCGTCAACGCCGTGTTGCCAGGGATGATCGATACCCGCATGCTGCGCTCACTGGCGTTCGAGCTCTCGGGCGACGTCGAGGCCGGACTGCGCTTCATGGGCAGCGTCGCGCCTCAGGCCCGGACGGGCGACGCCGACGAGGTCGCCGCCGTGGTCATCTTCCTGTGCAGCGACGACGCGTCCTTTGTCAATGGCGTCGGCTGGCCCGTGGATGGCGGCGCGCTGGCGACGATGCCGAACTCCAGCACCTGAGGAGACTGATGCCATGACTGTTGTGACCGGTGACCTGACGGCGACGATCCAGCGCTTCGGCATGAAGGACGCGGCGATCAACGAGTCTGAACGACCCTGGATCAAGCACCAGAAGGCCCCGGACACGTGGTGGTCCCCCGTGCGCTTCGACGTGGCCAACGGATCCTGGACGTTCATCGTCCACATCCGCAAGCCCGGCGCGCTGGGGCGCCATCAGCACCACGGCGAGGTGTTCGCCTACGTGATGGAGGGAAGCTGGTTCTACGAGGAATACGACTGGGTCGCAGAAGCTGGGGCAGTCGTGCACGAGGCCCCTGGCGCGATCCACACGCTGCGGTCGAGCCATCCGGATGGCATGAAAACGCTGTTTGTCGTCAACGGCGCGATGGATTTCTTCGACGAGCAGGACAACCGGATCGACCAAGAGACCGTCTTCTACTTCGTGGAGCAGTACGCCAAGCATTGCGAGGACAAGGGACTGCAGATCGACGAGCGCTACTTCTACTGATCCCAGCGCGGCGTGGCCGCACCGAGACCAGCTGTTACGAGCCCGGGGATCAGTTCAGACCGAGCCCTCGACTGGCGTGGCCTCCACGCGGACGTCGGTCTGGAGGCGGTGGTAGCGACA
>DATJTM010000216.1:0-4332 GCA_035503395.1 Luteitalea sp. | reverse complement strand
CTTTACTGTCTTTCGTAGCGGTCCGACTTGTCGGACCGAACCGCGTGTTCGGTTATCGCCGCGCGACGTTCTTATCCGTGTGCGTGCCTGTCGACTGGACGACGCGCGGCAGTTGTTGCCATCGCTGCCGATCCGTTCGTGTCACGTGACGCACGCCGGTGATGGAACCGCCGCGACGATGCGGCGTCAAAGTGTGCTCGGGCCGGCGTCTCCGGCGTCTGCGTGCTGTCCCCTGGATGCGCACGCGACGTGGCACGCGTCGTGCTCTTGAGGATGCCATGACACGAGCTCTGAACTTCGCTGATGTTGCGGTGCGTGCCCAGAATGGCCAGTGGGTGGTCGTCGACCACGCCGACCGTTGCGTGCTCGAACAGCGCTTCTCTGACCAGGTTTCGGCGATTTCGCTCGGATTGCTGGTGGCGCGGCAGCAGGGTGGCGCGGTGTTCATCGATGAAGCCGAGGAACTGCTGACGATGCCGGTGAGCGGCGCGCTGTACCACTGAGGCGACGGCGCACCGACAAAGGCGGTCACGCCGCGTCGGAATTGCGACCGTCGTTCACTCCGCTCACTCCCGCCGTCCAGCCGCTCGTGCGATGAGACGACGAGAGGCGCCCGGACACCCTGGTCCGGCACGCCTCCGTCCACGTCGATCGTGATGCGGCGCGGGTGACTCCCGCACCGTGCGTCCCCTCAGTCCGCTACCGCGGCAGTCGATCCAACAGGTACGCCGCCAGCACCTTGTGCGCGCCGGTGGTCGGGTGCACCACATCCCAGAAGAGTCCGGGAGGCACCGTCACGTTCGGCCCGAGCGCAGGCGGAGGCACGTCGCTGCACAGCGCGGGGTTCACGAAGAGGCACGCCGATGCAGGGACTGGCAACCCGCTGTTGGGATCGGTGATCGGCAGGGGCGGCAGCATCAGATCGATGGCGGGGATGCTCCAGAACGGGAATGGCCCGGCATACCCTGGAGGGTTCGGGATGGCGGCACGCAGCTGCGAGAACGGCGGGTTGACGTCGATGAAGCGGATCCGCGCTCCCGGCAGCGACAGGCCCGACAGCGCCTGGCCTAGAAGAAAATTGTGGTACGCGCTCAACTGAGACGGCGTGGGGTTCGGCCCGGTCGGCAGCTGACCGCTCTCGTCGCACGTGACACCTGGTGCCGGATACGGCAGGCATCCCAGGTTGGGTAACGAGAGGACGAGGATGTCGCGCGCCCCGATCGCGTGCAGACGTCGAATCGCCGTCACGATGTTGTTGATCACCACCGTCGGATCGGACGGCGTGTTGTACTGGTCCTCCCGATAGTCGTTGGCTCCCGTGACGATGGCGTAGAGCGCCTTCTTGGATGGCTTGCGCCCCACCAGCCCGAGGCGGAACAGTTCCACCTGGCCGAGCAGACCCGGCGCCGGCAATCCGCCGGGCGTCGTGAAGAGGAGCGGCGTCCCGGTGCCGCCGAACGCGTAGTTCACCCCACCCTTCGCCGGCACGATCGGCGACATCAGGTACGGCCGCAACGGTCCGACGTTGGTCCCTGCCCGCAGCTGGTTCCACAGGTACTCGAAGGCCACGGGCCCGTTCGAAAAACGCCCGTCGAAGTACGTCTTGTTCGGCGATTCCGACGGCGGCGGCGCCGGCGAAACGCGCAGCAGCTTCGACGTCAGCCAGACGTTGCCGTTGTCGGCGAGGCTATCGCCGAACGTGAAGAACTGATCGTAGGTCTGTGCCAGCGCGCGGCTGGATCCGACCAGCAGAGACACGAAGCACAGGGCCGCAACGAGCGGCGCGGAACGTTTGCCCAGGAGCATGCGGAGCCTTCTTGTCGTGTGACAGGCGTGAGGGTGCGAGAACGGAGGGGACTTTCTCGGTGGAACTCCGTCAAGCATCCTAGCGCAAGCCGCCGATATGTACAGAGAAAACCTGTACAGATGTGCTTACGCGAGTAGCCTGTGTTCGATTCCAGAACGGAGCGGCGGCAACTGCGCCTGTATGGCGTGATGGTTGTCAGACGCTGGCGAGCACTGGCCGGCCGGTCGCGCAGGCGGTCACCGCCACGCGTGCGGCTCGCTCCGCGCCGCCAGCGTCGGCGATGGCGTGCTGGACGCGCGCCGCGGCCTGGCGATACGAGGGCTGTGTCAGGACGGCCTCGAGCGAGGTGCGCAGGACGTGCCGGGACAGTTTCGCGAATGGCACCACTCGACCCGTGCCCGTCCACGCCACGCGCGCACCGATCGCCGGCTGTTCGAACGCCAGCGGCACCGCCACGAGTGGCACGCCTGCCGACAGTGCGTCGAGAACGGTGTTGAGTCCGGCATGCGTCAGTCCAGCCGCGGCGCGCGCCAGGATCGCGCGCTGCGGCGCGTAGCTGACGACCACCGCGCGTGATTCCAGCGGCCTGACGGCGCTGGCGTCGAGGGCCCCGCCATGACTGAGCACGAGTTGCACGTTCAGGTCGCTGCAGGCATCGACGAACGTGCCGAAGACTTCGCGCTTGCTGCCCTGCAGCGTGCCGAGCGAGCCGTAGACGAGCGGGCGGCCGTCGAGGCGACTCCAGTCGAACGGCGTGTCTTCATGGGCGGCGTGCCGGAACGGTCCGCAGTAGTGAAAGGTCGGCGGCAGGGACCGGCGCGGGAAGTCGAAGGCGGCGGGCTGCTGGCTGAGCTGCGCGAGCGGCGAGAACGAGTCGTCCATCGATCGCCACGACGTCATGCCCCAGGCCGTGCGCTGCTCGGCGACCACGCGATGCACGGCGCGCAGGGCGAAGTCCGATGCGAGATAGCCGGCCTGATTGCGCAGGAGCGCCGGCCACGATTCGCTCGGGGACCACGCCGTGAACGGCGGTGGCACGCCCGCTTCGCGATTCACCAGGAGCGCGTTGCAGACAGTGACGAACGGCACGCCGAGTCGTTCGGCGAGGACGGCGCCGATCGGCTCGGTCTGATCGACGAGCAGCGCGTCCACGCGCGCCTCGCGCAGGGCATCCAGCCCTTCCCGAGCGAACATCCTCGTCGTCTGGCTCACTGCCTGGACAACGTGTTTCAGTGCGGCGTGTCCGTGCAGGCGGCCGAGCGTGTCGAGCGACTGCGCCAGGCTGCCGACCGGATGGTCGCTGGCGCCAATCGGCACGAAAGCCAACCCCGCCCGCTCCACGCGTGCAGCCACGTCGGCCATCTGGACGAAGACGACGTCGTGGCCCGCGTCGCGCAGCGTCTGGCCGAGCGCGATGAAGGGATTCAGATGGCCGGGAACCGGCGGACTGATGATGCCGAATCGCACGTCAGCGGCCGCCATGCGTGCGCGCCCAGCCCGTCGCCACCAACCGTCGCAACGAACTCGGCAGGCTCGGGCTGAGCGTCTGCTTGAAGCTCGCCTCTTTGGGCAGCACCGACACGAGTCGCCGATGCGCTTCGGGCAGGTGGTGGTACGGAATGCCCGGGAAGTAGTGGTGCAGCGCGTGATAGCGCAGCCCCACCGGCGCCCAGATCTCGGTCCACCAGGCGCCCGGCGTCTCGACGCTGTCGAGCAGCTGCGACGTGCGATCCATCGCGTGACCGTCGCCCTCGTAGTGATGCGCGCCGAGCGTGCGCAGCACGTTGACGACGCTCACGATGGCCGTCACCACATACCAGACGGCGAACGTGCGCCACGGGATCGCGTCGTACCAGGCGAGCAGGAGCATCGCGCCCCAGATGCCGCCGATCGCGGCCTGCCAGCGCCACGCCTTCTCCAGCAGCACCGGCGACGGCGTGCGGACGAAGTGTGGGTGCATCGCGAGCGCCGACGCGCGCGCCACGAGACCGCGATGCCACGCGGGAACGGCCAGGCCGATGACGCCGACCACGACGAAGCGCACGACGAGCGCCAGCGGGATGAGCACGCTGTGCATCGCGAATGTGATGGTCATCACGTGCGACGAGGCGAACGGCAGGTACTCGGGATCGTCCTTGGTGCCGTAAGTGCCGAGGCTGTGATGATTCTGATGGACGCCGTGCGTGTACACGAAGGACGGCATCAGCAGCGGGGTGCCGACGAGGACGTTCCAGCCGGTCTCGAAGCCGGGCAGGGCGCCTGGACGCAGGTGGGCGATCTCGTGCATGAAGCACAGCGCGCGATAGAGGCCCATGGCGGCCACGGCCATCGCCGCGAGGCCGATCGGGTCGCTCCACGCACGGCTGATGGCGACGGCGAGTGCCGCGTAGCCGATCGCGCAACTGCCCAGGAGATCGGCCCAGAAGACCGAGGGTTTCGGGTCGTGCAGGTCACGCACCGCCTGGTGGGCGAGCTTGTCCCAGCGTACCGGTGATTCGGAAACGGCAGTACTCATGGAGCTGTCC
>DATJTM010000215.1:0-6302 GCA_035503395.1 Luteitalea sp. | reverse complement strand
GGGTTCGATTGACGAGGACACCACCAACAACGCGACGGCCGACAACGACGCGTTCATCCCGAACAGTGCGCCGGTGGCGGTCAATGACAGCTACGTCATCGCCGAAGACGGGACGCTGGCGGTGGGCGCCGCGGCGGGTGTACTCCACAACGACACCGATGTCGACCTCAACCTCTTGACGGCATCGCTCGTGACTTCGGTCGCGCACGGCACGCTCTCGTTCAACGCCGATGGCAGCTTCGTCTACACGCCGGTCGCCAACTACTTCGGCAGCGACAGCTTCACGTATCGCGCGTCGGACGGCACCGCCCAGAGCGCGGTGGCGACGGTGGCGCTGATGGTGACTGCAGTCAACGACGCGCCGACGCTCGATCAGCCCGCCAACCTGGCGGTTCAATGGACCGCAGGACCGCAGACGGTGACGCTCTCGGGTATCTCGGCTGGCCCCGGCGAGACCGACCCCCTGTCGGTGACAGTCGTTAGCGGAGCGCCGGGGAGTGTGGTCGCCAGTGCCGTGACCTATGGCGGCGGCAGCACCGCGACCTTCACGCTCGCGCCGGTCTCTCCGCAGCAGGGTGTGGTGCCGGTGACGGTATCGGTCGGCGACGGTACGGCGACAACGGTCCGCACGTTCACCATGACGGTCAACGCGCCGCCGTTCTACCTCACGCGCATCTATCCGGCAACCGGTCCCTCCGCGGGCGGTACGCATATTCGACTGTTCGGCGCTGGGTTCACGCTGCCGGCGCCGGCCGTCGGCGCGTCCGCACGTGTCGCGGCCGCAGTGGCGCCGACCGTCCTCATCAACGGCATCCCAGCTCCGACCGTCGTTGTCGAGTCGGACGGCGTCGTGAGCGCGGTCACGCCGGCGCTGCCGGCGGGGCAGCCACTCGACGTGCAGCTGATCCTGCCGGGCGGGACCGGTCAACTCGTGCGGGCCTACACGCCCTTCGAGCGCCCGGCGCCCAACGAGCCCACTGAACCGACGCAGCCGGGCGATCCGTCGCAGCCGACCACGCCGGCAGACCCGACCAACCCGATGGATCGGACCGCACCGACGCTCGACTCCGATGGTGACGGTATCCCTGACGTGTGGGAGACCTTCTACGGCCTCGATCCGTTCGATCCGGCGGACGCCGGCAGCGACCCTGATGGCGACGGCACGAGCAACCTGAACGAGTTCGTGCAGAACACGCATCCCGAGGGACGGCAGGCCCGGTTCTTTGCCGAAGGCAATGCGCAGACGCCATTCCGGACGTGGGTCAACTTCTACAACCCGACACCCATCGAAGCGGCGATCAACGTGACGTTCTACCTCGATGATGCGTCGGTGGTGAAGCACCTGGTCAAGAGTCCCGCGGGCGCTCGCCTCACGGTGGATTCGGCGACGATCCCTGGTTTGCAGGGACATGCGTTCGGCATGCGCATCGAGGCCGACGAAGCGGTCGTGATCAATCGCACGATCACCTGGAACGACCAGGGGGTTGGAGCCACCGCAGAGCGAGCGGTCGAACTCTCGCCGACCTGGTACTTCGCCGAAGGGGCCACGCACCAGGATCTGCAGACGTTCCTGCTCTTCGCGAACCCATCCGATGCGGACATCGTCGCCCAGGTGGAGTACCTGGTCTCGGCGGCAGGGCAATCCGTCGTACGTTCCCACGTGGTGCCGGCGCACTCGCGTGTGACCGTGTGGGTGAACCAGGAAGGCCCTGAGTTCGAGAATCAGGGCTTCGGCACGGTCGTCCGCGCCTCGGCGCCGCTGGTGGCCGAGCGGGCGACCTACATCGTGCACGGCTCGTCGTTCGACGCCGGCGAGACGTCTGTCGGCACGCCGCAGCCATCGAAGGACTGGTACTTCGCAGAGGGCTCGAGCGGGCCGTTCTTCGACGCGTTCCTGCTGCTGGCGAATCCGAGTGACCAGACCGCGGAGGTGCAAGTGCGCTACCTGGCAGACCACGGCGAGACTGTCGTGCGCACGCACACCGTCGGGCCGAAGAGTCGAGTGACCGTGCCGCTCAATGAGGAAGCGTCATGGGATGGCTGGACCGGACTCGGCATGCACGTGACGTCGACCAACGACGTGGCCATCGTCGCCGAGCGTGCCATGTGGTGGTCCACCGATGAAGACGCCACGTGGGAGGAAGGGCACGGCAGTGCCGGCTTGACCGCGCCGGCCACCTCGTTCGCAGTCGGCGACGGCATTGCCGGCGGTGCGCAGGGCGCCAGCACCTATCTGCTCATGGCCAATCCAGGCAACACAGACGCGCTGGTGCGGGTGACGCTGGGCTTCGAGGACGGGACCGCACCTGTCGCGCAGGACATCGTCGTCGCGGCTGGTCGCCGTCTGACGATGGACGTCGCCGCGAGCTTCCCTGACGCGAATGGCCGCCGCTTCAGTGCGCGGGTCGACAGCAGCAACCAGGTGCCGATCGTGGTCGAGCAGTCCATCTATTGGTCGCTTGGTAGCGACCAGTGGAAGACCGGCGTGAGTTTGCCAGCCACGCGCCTGCAGTAGACGAATCGTTCAGCGAAACAAGGGCCGCTCGTGCAACACGAGTGGCCCTTGTTCCGCGCGGCGTTCCCGGGCCATCGACCGTGAGACCTCAAGGTAGGTACCAAGGCTGATCCCCTTCCGCGCACCTCGGAACCGGTAGTCGAAACGCCAGTACCGCCCGCCTTCAGTTCGGACCGCCAGGTGCATACCGTCCCCGTCGTAGGCCGGACGGTCTTTACCGTCGCCTTCGTGCGTCGAATCTGTGCATCGGTGAGCGGCATGACAGTCAAACCCTCCGAACTTCCGACGAGCACCGCTCGTGACTGTCGGAATGACTGTCACGAGGGCCGGATTTGAGCGGATGTCCTCAGACTGTGGTAGACGCAGCTGCGCGGAATTGCAGGCAATTCTCGTCAGAATCGTGCGTTGGACTGGGGTAGTTCAGGAGAGATGGTGCCGAGGGCCAGAATCGAACTGGCGACACTACGATTTTCAGTCGTATGCTCTACCAACTGAGCTACCTCGGCACGAAGCAGCGGGGCGAGAACAACCTGCGAAGGATACCACGCCTCGCGTAGAGCTGGTAGGGCCGACTCCGGGGGAAGTCGCCCATCTCCGCCACGTTGTGTGAGGCAGGGGAGCTGGCCCACGGGCGACGTGGAAGGCGCCGCCCGCGAACCCTACCAACGTCGTCAGCCGGCGACCACGTCCGCCGTGGCCGCGGCCAAGCCGAGTTCCTTGCGCAGCTTCTCGTCGATCGACTGGTACGTCGCCGGATTGTCCTTGAGGAACTGCTTGACGTTCTCGCGGCCCTGACCGAGACGCTCGCCGCTGTACGAGAACCAGGTGCCGCTCTTGTCGACGATCTTGCGCTCGACCGCCAGGTCCAGCAGATCGCCTTCCTTCGAGATGCCCTCGCCGTACATCACGTCGAACTCGGCCTCGCGGAACGGCGGCGCCACCTTGTTCTTCACGACCTTCACGCGCGTACGCCCGCCGGTGACCTGATCGCCGTCCTTGATTGCCCCGATGCGACGGATGTCGATGCGGACCGACGAGTAGAACTTCAGCGCTCGTCCGCCGGTGGTCGTTTCGGGATTGCCGAACATGACACCGATCTTCTCGCGCAGCTGGTTGATGAAGATCAGGCAGGTCTTGCTCTTGGCGACGGCGCCGGTCAGCTTGCGCAGGGCCTGCGACATGAGACGTGCCTGCAGGCCCATCTGCTGGTCGCCCATTTCGCCCTCGATTTCCGCGCGCGGCACCAGCGCAGCGACCGAGTCGACGACGATCACGTCGACGCTGCCGGACCGCACGAGCACTTCGACGATCTCGAGCGCCTGTTCACCGTTGTCCGGCTGCGAGACGAGCAGGTCGTCGAGGTTCACGCCCAGCTTCTGCGCGTACACCGCGTCGAGCGCGTGCTCGGCGTCGACGAACGCCGCCATCCCGCCCAGCTTCTGCGCCTGCGCGATCACCTGCAGGGACAGTGTCGTCTTGCCCGACGACTCGGGCCCGAAGATCTCCACGACGCGACCGCGCGGCACACCGCCGACGCCGAGCGCATAGTCCAGGCTGATCGCCCCGGTCGAGATGCTCGGGATCGAGACGGCATCTTTCTGGCCCAACCGCATGATGGAGCCCTTGCCGAACTGCTTCTCGATCTGGCCGACGGCCATCTCGATGGCGCGAACTCGTTCCTTCATGTCGTCAACGGGCATCACTCACTCCTTGCGGTCGGATGGCTCGGCGGGGCGCCTCGCCCGGGTGGGCGAGGCAGATGTCGAGCGCTCTGAATACTAATGTCGTGCCAGGCGATTGTCAAGCGAAAGTGTCTCCTTCGAATGCCTCTAACGCTATGCGATAGCGGACGTTAAAGAGATGGCAGACTTTCGCTAGGCGTGCTTCGGATAGGCAGAAAATGCACCGCGAGGTTGCCGGGGATCGGCAGGATTGCTAATGTCTGCCGTATGCCGAGCCCCCTGGGCCACGCCCTGGCCGGAGTGGCCGTCGGCGTGCTGGCGTCAGGCCCCCGCGCGCTCGTCCGTTCACTCGATCCGCCCGCTGCCAAGCGCCCCATCGACACCGCACTCCTCGCCATGCTGCCGTTCGCGGCGCTGGGGATGGTGCCCGACCTCGACCTGCTGTTCGGCGTGCATTCGATGTACACCCACAGCCTCGGTGCGGCGTTGCTCGTCCTGTTTGTCGCGCGCGTGGTCACGGGCGCCTGGCGGTGGGCGATCGCGGCGGCGCTGGCCTACGCATCGCACATCCTGCTCGACTGGCTCGGCCACGACACCACCGCGCCGATCGGCGTGATGGCGCTCTGGCCGTTCACCTCGGCCTACTACCAGTCGGACCTGCACCTCTTCCTGCCCATCTCGCGGCGCTACTGGGTGGCGGGCTTCCTCGCGCACAACCTCACCGCCGTGGCGCGTGAGGTGATCACCGTCGGGCCACTCGCGTTCCTCGCGTACTGGCGCGTGACGCGAGTCGCTGGCGGGAGGTACTGACGGCAGTCATCGGGTCACGGGCGTCGTCAGCGCATGGAGGTATTCGCGCGCGAAATCCCGGTGCGACAGCAGCGGCCGGCCGTGCGGCTGTTGCGCGAGCACCACGTCCCAGTTGTAGTTGCCCTCGACGAGCACCGGCCCGTGAGTTGTCAGGGCCACGTCCCAGCCGACAGAGAAGTGAGACGCAAACGTCCGATGGGCGCGAATGCACAGGTCGAGCGTCGCCGGCCAGTCGGGTAGCTGGAACCCGGTGATACGGGCTCCGGTCAACGGATGGGTGTCGCAATAGACTTCGAGTTGCTCGAGCGACTTGAAGGAGCCCGGTCCAAGGATGCCGGTCGTCACGTCGATTTCGCTCGCGAGTCCTCCCAGCGCGTAGTTGTCGGCGGCGACGTCGGCGGTGGGCATCCGAAAGTAGGCGAACAGAAACCGGATGTCGTCGTCGTGGCTGCGATACGTCAGGATCCTGCTCGTGCACAGCGCATGTTCTCCCAAGGGAACCAGGCGCTCATGATTGGCGAGCCTCCGCTGCAAGACGAATGACCCCTCGAGCGACAGCGACTCCAGTTTCGCCACCAGTGCCGCAGGCGTGAGTGCACTGCCGTCCTCGGCACGGTACGTGCCGTCGGGCTGCCAGCGCCAACGCGCGGCGCCCGCGCCACACATCGAGTCGGCTTGCTTCGTGAACAGGTCGCAGGGCGGCGGTGCGGTCAGGCCTGACTCTGGCCACCACGTCACTCGTCCGCCGCTCGCCTCGGCGAGCGTGGACGGAATCGGAAGGCCCGCCGTCGCACTCAGCCGGTAGAAGCGTCGCTTGTCCGCCAGTTCAGATGCGTCGATCGCATGCCGCGCGTACAAGGTGTCGCGAAGCGCCATCTGTGTTCGGACGGGCACGAACAGCACGGCGTCGCGCATCGAGCGCCGACGGTACACCTTGAAGCGATAGTAGGTCTCCGGCCTGATGCCGTGCGACAGACTTACCCGCGCCTGCTGCAGCCACTGTGACCAGGTCGACAGTCCCGTCAGGGCTGCGACGCGGCGGCCGTGGCGTCGCGTCAACCGGGTCGCCGTCCACAGGGCGAGCGTCCGGTCTCGCCACTCGCGGAATCGCTTCCTGCTTCGCCGCACGACCGTGCGACCCGACAGCAGGCGTCGACGGGCGATCTCGTGCAAGCAGCGGGCCGTCCGCAGGTCAGTCTTCTCGCTGCCTTCGTCGGGCTGCCGCCGAGAGTCTACGTCCGTCATGTTCCAAGTGTAAGCTAGGCGTAACGGTAGAAACCCTGGCCCGACTTGCG
>DATJTM010000214.1:0-3525 GCA_035503395.1 Luteitalea sp. | reverse complement strand
TTCGCGCGCAAGAACTACTTCTACCCGGACCTGCCGAAGGGCTATCAGATCTCGCAGTTCGATCGGCCGATCGCCACCGGCGGCGCCGTGGTGCTGGACGTCGAGGGTGAGACCGTGCGCGTCGGCCTCACGAGAATCCACATGGAGGAGGACGCCGGCAAGTCGCTCCATGACGGCACCGGCGATCCCGACCTCACCGGCATCGACCTCAATCGGGCCGGCACGCCGCTGATCGAGATCGTGTCCGAGCCGGACCTGCGCAGCGCGGCCGCAGCGGCGGCCTACTTCACGCGCATCCGCGACGTCCTGGTCGCGATCGGCGTCAACGACGGCAATTTGGAAGAGGGCAGTCTTCGTTGCGACGCCAACGTGTCGGTCCGCCCGTCGGGCCAGGAGGCGTTCGGCACCAAGGTCGAAGTCAAGAACGTCAACTCGTTCCGCTTCCTGCAGAAGGCGATCGAACACGAGATCCAGCGCCAGACGGCACTGGTGACCGAGGGCGGCACGGTCGTGCAGGAGACGCGCCTGTTCGACCCGGACAGCGGCCGCACCGTCGCGATGCGCAGCAAGGAAGAAGCGCACGACTATCGCTACTTTCCGGAGCCGGACCTGCCGTTGCTCGTCCTCGCCCCGGGCCAGGTCGATCGCGTGCGCGCCGCCTTACCTGAGTTGCCGGAGGCGCGGCGCCAGCGATTCATCGAGCAGTACGGCCTGCCAGCCTACGACGCGGGCGTGCTCACGCAGGACCCGCAGCTTGCGGCGTACTTCGAGCACCTGGCGGCGGCAGTGCCTGCGAAGCTGGCGTCCAACTGGGTGATGGGCGACCTGCTGCGCAAGCTCAAGGAAGACGCCCTGGAGATTGCGGCCTCGCCGCTCGCGCCTGGAGCGCTCGCCGAACTGCTGTCGCTCGTCGAGTCCGGCACGATCGGGGGGCCGGCGGCCAGGCAGGTGTTCGAGACGATGTGGACGACTGGCGAGGCGGCCCGCGTCATCGTGGAGCGCGAAGGTCTCACGCAGGTCGGCGACGAGTCCGAGCTGCTGGCGCACGTGACCGCGGTGCTCGACGCCAACGCCGATGCTGTCGCCAGCTATCGAGCTGGCCGGGTGCAGGCGATAGGCGCGCTCGTCGGCCAGGTGATGAAGCGGACGCGCGGAACGGCCAACCCGAAAGTGGTGCATGCCCTCATCCAGCGTCAGCTCGACGCCTGAACGCGCGAGCCGGCCCTGGCGTGAGCGTCTGGCCGTGCTGGCCGGGTATGTGGTCGTGGCCCTCGTCGCGACCTGGCCGCTGATCCTGCATCCGCGGGCGCTTCTCGGTGCACCGCAGGGCGCGGGCGACCCATACCTGAACCTGTTCACCCTCGGCTGGGATCTGCGGCAATTGTTCGACGCGCCGTCGACCTGGCTGTCGGGTGCGGTGTTCGACGCGCCGATCTTCCATCCGGCCCGGCAGGCGCTCGCGTTCACCGACCACTTGTTGCTCCAGGCGCTGCTGGTGTCGCCGGTGTACGCCATCTGGCGCGACCCGGTGCTTTGCTACAACCTCCTGTTCATCGCATCGCTCGCGGCGAGTGCATGGGCGATGTGGTGGTACCTCGACCAGGTGCTCGACGATTCGCTCGGGCCGATCGTCGGCGGGCTCGTGTGGGGGTTCTGCGCGTATCGCTTCTCGCACGTGCTGCACCTGCAGTTGCAATCGCTGTACTTCCTGCCGCTGGCGTTCGGAGCCCTCCATCGCGTCGTCGCGCGTCGGCGCTGGCGTGACGGCGCGTGGCTGGGGCTCTGGTTCGGGCTGACGGCGGTGAGTTCGGTCTATTACGCGGTGATCGGCCTGGTCGGTCTCGGCATCGGCGGACTGGTGCTCGCCGCGGCCGCCGGGCGTGCCCGTCTCGGACGCCTGATCGCGCCACTCGCCATCGGCGGGGTCATCGCCGCCGCTCTCGTGGCTCCGGTGCTGCTGCCGTACATTCAGGTGCAGCAGCGAGAAGGCTTCGTGCGCACGATGGACGAGGCGAGCCGGCACGCCGCGACGATGCGAAGCTACGTCAGCGAGCCGCCGTGGCGACCATCGGCGGCGGCGCCCGTCGCCCGCACCGAGGAAGACGCGCTGTTGCCCGGTTGGGGCGCGTACGTGCTTGCCGTGCTCGGCCTGGTGGCCGTGCGCACACATCGTCGGCAGCCATTGCTGTGGATGTGGACGGCGGTGGCCGTGTCGGGCCTCGTGTTGTCGCTGGGACCGTCGGGTGTGCGTCCGCTGTATGCCCTGGCGCATCGCTGGATCTTTGGTTTCCAGGCCGTGCGGGCGCCGGCGCGTTTCGGTGTCCTCGTGGCGTTCGGGGTGGCGTGCCTGGCGGCCTTCGGCATCGCGTGGTGGCGACGGACCCACCCGCGGATTGGCGGCGTCACGGTCGCGGTGCTGTCGGTGATTGTCGTCATCGAAGCGGCAGTGTGGCGCGTGCCGTACGTGGCGGCGCCGGTATCCGACACACCAGTCAGCCGGTGGTTACGAGACAGCCCGACGGCCGGGCCGGTGGCGTTCCTGCCGATGCCCGACGATCGCGACGCCACGCCGCTGATGCTCGGTACGCTCGTGCACGGACGGCCGATCGTCAACGGATACAGCGGGCAGCGGCCGGCCTTCTTCGGCGCGATCAGCGGTGCGCTCGGTACCTTTCCCTCGTCGGATGCCATCTGGACACTGCACGACCTCGGCGTCCGCTACGTCGTCGCACGGCAGGACGGACTCGAAGCCAAGTGGCCGCTTCGTCGGCGCACCCGACTGGCCGCGGCGGGCTCGCCGCCGACGGTCATCTACGAACTCGCCGACGAGGCGACGTTGCTCGCCGCGGTCGGCGCCCCGTCTTCGGTCGCGGCACCCACGCCCGGCACGCCCGGCTTCGAACCCGGCGAGGTGAGTCGGTACGAGGTCTTCTGGGACGGGGCCGGCACGCACGTCTCGGCCGGCACCATCGAGATCGCCGTGCTTGCGGCGCGCGGCACCGATATGACGCTGCCGCCCTGGCTCGATGAGAAGGCCCGCGGCCGAATTGCCTACGAGGCGCGAGTCTCGTTGCAAACTGCGCCCTGGGTGACCCGCTTCTTCGAGGCGCGTGACGTGTTCCGGACGTACACCGACGACCAGTTCCGGCCGATCGTCCACCTGCGCCAAATTAGGGAGGGCCGGCGTCAGGTCGATCAGTCCGTGTGGCACGACGGCGAAGGCGGCGTCGTCCGCGTCGTGCCCCCGACGGCCAGCACCGTCGACGCCGGACCCGGCTTTCGGGCCCCGCGCGACCATCGCGATCCGATCGCCGCCTACCTCTTGATGCGGACGCTGGCGCTGTCAGCGGGGACGAAGGTAGACATTCCCGTCAGTGACATGGGTCGGATGCTGACGCTGCAGTCCGGCGCGCTCCGAGCCGAGACCATCGAGTGGCGGGGACGGCAGGTGGCGACGTGGCGGCTGCAGCCGACCCTGGTGCAACGCGTGCAGCGCCGGGCGCCGCCGCGGATCGACCTCTGGTT
>DATJTM010000213.1:0-11313 GCA_035503395.1 Luteitalea sp. | reverse complement strand
GGCCCTCGGGTTCAGTCGGCGGTAGTCGACGCCCGCTTTCACCTCGTGCGCGCCAGCCAGCACGGTCGTCGTCTGCACGAGGTTGAACTGCTGTTGGGCGTTGCCGACCGCCTTGCCGCCACTGAAGTTGCCGGGAACGCGGTTGCCGGCAAAGCTCGCCGACTGCATCGGCTGGAACGAGATGCGGGCGTTGGATGCGTCGGCGTAGCCTGGGAAGAGGCCGGAGAGATCGGTGGCGGCGGCACCGTCCACCGTGGCCTGGTCCCAGCTGAAGAGACCGCGTGACGCACTGTAGTTCAGTCGGGTGTCGGACACGACGCGCGGTCCCAGCGTCCACGTGGCACCGACCGTCGCGGTCGTGAGTCCGAGTTCGTAGCGGTTGATGCTGTGTGCGAAGGCGCGCTGTTCGGTCGCCGATGGGGCGTGGTTGACACGTCCGAACAGCCGCAGGGCCGCGCCCACCTGCTGGTCGATTCGCACGCTGGTCGCGTCGAGCCTGGAGGGATACGACGTCGCGACGCGGTAGCGCTCGGTCAGCAGGGGATCGCTTGGATCGCTGGGTGTGTTGCCCAGCGGATAACTGTCGTAAATCTGGCGCAGCACGCCGGACGCGCGCTGACGCGCCTCGCGGGATGGCACCAGCGCGTACGTCACCTCCTGCGGTTGCGTCAGCCGCAGCCCTTCGTACGACAGGAAGAAGAATGTCCGTCCCCTCCCGTCGTAGCCCGGCACACGAACAGGGCCAGCCAGCGTGCCCCCATACTGATGCTGTTCGAGCGGCAGTTTCTCGATCCCGTCGCGGTTGTTGAACCAGGTGTTGGCGTCGAACGCGTCGTGCCGGTAGTACTCGAACACGGAACCGGTAAGCGTATTGGTACCCGAACGGGTGGCCAGTGATACCTGGCCGCCGGGGTTGCGGCCGAACTCGGCCGCGTAGCTCGACGTCTGTACCTTGAACTCCTCGAGCGCGTCGGCCGAGGCCAGCGTGTTGGTCCCGCCGCTGATGCTGAAGGCCGGCAACGTGCCCGTCGACTGCTGCGAGAAGGTGGCCACCGGTGTGGAGCCGACGTTGGCGCCGACACCGTCGACGGTGAAGTAGTTGCCGTTGCCGCGCTGCCCGTTGACGCTGAACTGCCCCGGCGACAGGATGGACGGCCGCGTCAGCGTGACCCCTGGTGTCAGTTCGAGCAGGGTGTGGAAGCTGCGGCCGTTGAGGGGCAGGTTCTCGATGAACTGCCGATCGACCAACGTACCGACCGCTGGAGACGTCCGATCGACGAGCGACGTCGCCTCGACGACCACGGCCTCCGAGATGGGGCCAGGGCGCAGTTCGAGGTGCAAGTGCGTCCGGGTGGCGACGTGCACGGCGACGCCGTCCTCGACCGCCGGCCGAAAGCCGTCGAGACGCGCGTCGACGCGGTAGCGCCCCGGCATCACGTTCGGGAACACATACGTTCCCTCGGACCCCGTCTGCGTCTCGGTCCTGCTGCCAGTGCCGGTGTTGACGAGCACGACCGAGGCGCCGGGGGCCGCGGCGCCGCTGCTGTCGGTGACGCGACCGCCAACACTGCCAACTCCTTGCGCCAGGGCCGTCGCGGAGCCGAGCCCGATGATGGCGGTGATGATGAGCGCCGTGCAGGCGGCGATGACCGTCGAACGGACGGCACTCCCGAGCGATGACATCCGGCGATCGTCGCGACCGCCGGCGATGACGGCTATCGCTACCAGACGAACGGTCGCCATGACGGCGCCATCGGTCTGTTACGCCGATGAGCAGTTGACCGAGGTCAGTCGAAGGGACGAACTGGCACGTCTGAACTGCGGTGGGACGCAGATGCAGCAGGCACGCGACCTGGCCGACACCGCGCGCGCAGCAATTAACGAGAAGACGTGCGTGTGGGCTATCGCCTGATGCCGGGTATCGCCTTCGCGACGTACTCTTAGGAAAGGTAAAGGAGCGGCTGACGTCGCAGTCGCCGCGGGAGTCACCGCACGCGACGTTTCATCGGAATCCGGGTCGACGGCAAACCCCAATGAACACAGTTGGACGCGTTGATCTTCTCACGGGTGACCTGCCGTCGGGACCGTGGATAAGTATTCGCCATGGCTGACCCTCGCGAGGATGCCCGTCGGCAGCGCTGTATGACCAGCGTCCTGCAGCGAGGGCTCGCTGCCGTAGGACTCCTGCTCACGATCGTGGTCGGCCCGTTCGTGCAGTTGTGGGCCTGGATCGGCATGTCAGCGATGTTCGGCGTCCCGCCGCCACCTCGCCACCTGCGTCGCGACGATGCACGACAGACGGACGCGGTGCATCGTTTCATCCAGCTGCACTGGAGGTCCGGTGTCCTGGCCTACAGGGTCGTCGATGGCGACATGCTGTTTCGCCTGCCCGGCGAGACGCTGACCACGGCGCAGATGCAGGCACGCTTCCCGGACCTGCTCGCTGAACTCGCCTACGTGCGCGCGTCGGCGTCGTGTCGCGCACTGATAGTCATCGACGAGCGGCGCCATCTCTGCGTCCGCTGGGAGCGTGCCGGGCGCGTCGGCGGTTTGACTGATTGGTACACGGGTGACAATGCGACGGCGCTTCCCTCGTACGGTTTCGGCGTGGCCACGCCCGTCCTCGATTGGGAGTGGATTCGCACGCGCTACTGGTCCGCCAACCGGCAGCTGCTCGACGATTGGGAGCATCTGCCGGCCTTTCAGGACATGCCGCCGGTGGGCAGCGTCGTGGCGCCACTTGAGGTCAGGACCCTGGAGGCCGAATGGCCCCCACTCCTTTCCCGTCGCTACTACGGCGCGTACAACACGACGGGCTTCAACTTCTCCACGGCCCTCTCGCGAGCCACGGCCGACTACGTGCGACTTCAACGAGCAGAGTTCGACGCGCGACCCAGTGTTCACGACATCCAACCGGCGCTACTCGAGCCGTACATCGAAATCATCGCCACGGCCATGGACCGGCGGGCGCCGGCCGATCGACGCACTTCGCCTCGCGTCGTTGACGAGCCCGTGGATATCGACATCTTGCCACCTCCTGACGAAGGTGACAGGGTGCTCTCGCCGCAGCACCTGAGTGTGAGAACGGACAACCATGCCGCCGGCGGGCGCGGGCTGGTGGCCACGTTCGACCACCGCGTCTTCAAGCAGGGGTGGCACGTGCGGATCCGCTACTCAAGCGGACGCACCGCGATACGGACGATCTCGCTGAACGGCGTTCGATAGGTCGTCCAGTTCGATGTTGAAGGGTTGGCTAGGGAGTCGGCTGCGACTCCGGGCTCACGGTCGGTGGCGGCGATCCCAAGTTGTAGGCGCTCTCAGGAATACCGCCACACGGCATGGGGACGTACCAACGCGGCAGGTAGCCATCAGGTCCAGGACGCAGCACCAGCACGAAGTGCCGCATGCCGACGACGATCTCGTTCGACTCGCCCACGGCAATCGTCAACGGTGCGCCCAAGACCATCTCCTTTGAGGCGTAGAGAACGATGGGGTCGCCGGAAAGGGGGAGCCGCTCCACCGAGCGGGTCGTCGCGACGAGCATGTCACCCTCGTGCATCACGAACGCGGCTGGCGTGCCGCGAAATTCCGGGGCCGACAATACATGCCACCCGCTCTCGGTCGCACGTCGCGCCACTCTGAACGCCTGCCCTTCCACCGAGCTGATCGCCAAGCCGCTGAGTACCGTCGCCTGCGTCCCGCCGGGCGCGACCACGATGGCTTGAACGTTCTGGTCGGAGAGTTTGATGCCGCGGCCCTGCGCCTTGGGGTACCACCACAGCGAGCCGCCATAGTGGCCGCCATTGAAGCCGATGAGCCAACCGTCAGCGACAGGGCGCACGATGTGCGCTGCATGTCTACGGGCGTACATCGTGTCCCATCTCTCCCCCGCCGCTACTGCGAGCTGTCCGGGCACCGGCGGCAACTGGGGAAGCACCTGCGTGAAGTCCACCTCGTAGGGAAGGGCATCCTGACGACGTTCCGGGAACCGGGGGTGCAAGCGCGCCTCCAAACAGCCCGCGTCGATTCGGACGGCGTACCAATTCTCCAGCAACATCGCACAGGCGGCCTCGGGTCCGAACAGGTCTGGACGTTCACCCAGATCCATCCATGCGGGCATCGTCAACCGTATCGGAGGCGGCGGCGGGTCGAGAGTGGGCCGACTTCGCGCCTGATAAAGCGCCGCATTTGGGATGACCACTGCGAGCAGCCATAAGTTCAACGCCGCGACGCGCCTCCAACTACGTGATGCTTCGCCGCGGATTCCGAGGAAGAAGACACGTCCTGACCTGTGAGACATTCGCTGCCTTTAGACACCGCGCGAAGGGGGGCAGCTGCCACGGTCGCGACTACGCCGCCCGCCGACTCGCGCTGGTGCTGCCTCGGGTCGCCTTCAAGCAGGCTTACCCGACGGAAACGCTCGTCGAGTTTGTCTACATTCACAGCCACACCGAGCTTCCTTCGGACGGTGCAGATGGGTAGCGTGCTCAGCGCCGCCAGGTCTGGTGGATTCGCTACAACCGCAACGGCCGGCCGTTCAAGGAGTCGTCCGGCAGCGAGAAGAAGCAGGACGCGGAGCGGCTCCTGAAGCTGCGCGAGGGCGATGGCGCGCAAGGCGTCGCCGTCTAACCTGCTCTGCATCGGCTCACCGTCGACCACGTCATCGTCGATCTGCTGAACGACTACGACGTGACTGGCAAGCGCACACGCGACCACGTCGAGCGGCGCTGAAAGCTGCACCTACAGCCGGTGTTCGGCGGCCCGACCGCAGAGGTGCGCGCCTATGTCGCCAGCAGGCAGAACAGCACACCGTCGGCGAAGGTGGCAACCATCGGCCGTGCGCTCTTAGAGCGCGGGTTCCGGCTCGCCCTGCAGGGTGGCTAGTTGCTCCAACCGCCACGCGTGGAACGGGGTCTGTCCCTACCTGCGTCTCGAACGACCGAAACAGCGAGGGTAGCTGACGCCTCCAGAGGTCGGACCTGAGATACCGGTCCGATTGATCACCCAGCCCAGGTTCTGCAGGAACGTGAGCTCGAGCTCTCCCAGGTGCTGCGCGTGCGGTAGCCGCGGCCCAATCTGCGAGAGCTTTCGGCGAAGTTCACCCACGCGCTGCCAGTGAAGCACCGGTGCGAGGAGATCCGTCGAACCAAGGCGACGCTGGAGCTCATCGACGTCGCGGATCATGGCCCCGCGGTAGGCCCGCTGTCCCTCCTCGTCGAACGGCCTCCAGGCTACGCGCGGCATGTAGCGGGACAAGACTGGAACAATCGGTATGTTCGTGGACGTACTGGCGGCGCCAACGAGTGGCTAAGTAGTTGATTCTAAAGTACCGGGAGTGGGGATCGAACCCACACGCTCCTCACGGAGCCCGGGATTTTAAGTCCCGTGCGTCTGCCAGTTTCGCCATCCCGGCTCGTGCTGCGGCGTCGCACCGAGCGGCCAGCTCGGCGAGCCGGCTCTACCTGGGTCGCGCGTCGCCCTCGACGTGCGCATCACGCCTTGCGGTCGGGGCTAGCCGCGCAGTGGTGAGGCGCCTAGTGCACCACCCCGCCGCCGCCCGCGGCGGGCTGCTTGACGGCCTCGTTCAGCAGCGACTCGAGCTTGGCCTGCGGCAACGCGAACGGACCCGCCACCGCCGACGCGCTGTGAATCTCGAGCGCCAGCACCACCTTGTCCTCGAACGGGCTGACGATCCAGTTGATGCCGTGGAACGTCGTCACCGGCTCGTCGTCGCGGCCCGGGTTGAGCACGCGGTCGATCGCCTTCAGCGTGGAGTGCATCACCGTGCCTGCATCGTCGACCGTCCACGCGCCGGGGTCGTCGTTGCCGATGTGGTGCACGGTTTCGGTGAACACGGCCTCGGTGCCGCGCAGCATGATTTCGACCTGATACGTGATTGGTGTCGCCGCAGCCATTGCCCGTCAATTCTACCCGGGCGCGGTCCCCGAGGACCGAGGGGAGCGTGCGACCGAGGAACCGCCCGACGACTTGTCCGCCATAGCCGTCGGCGAGGGCGGGAGTCGAGCGGCGACGACCGGAAGGATTGCTGCGGCGCTCCGGGGCGCCGACGGCGGCTACACTGCTGGTGTGCTGACTTCCGGCGAATTCGTCGCGCGGGTCGCCGAGTGGGTCGCGACGTTCAACCGTGGCAGCCTCGACCTGCCGGACGGCCTGCTGCACAAGGACGCGATCTTCCGACTCAACGGCACCGCCTACGACGAGATGCTGGGGCGCCCGAGCACCGATCCGCTCGTCCGCCTCGTGGCGCGTGGGCCCGGCGGCTATCGCCTGCTCTGCAAGGCCCTGCAGTACACCCTCGGCGCACCCGAAATCGCGCTCCGCAACTTCGAGGCACGGCACGGACTCGCGACCGGCCACGTCGACGTCAGCGGCCGCCTCCGGGACACAGACGAAGCCTGGGTGACCAACGCCGACGTCGTGATGACCATCGACATCGACGGGCACGTCACCGAGCTCGCCGTGCAGATGGACGACGCCGCGATTGCCCGTCTGGGCACCGCCCGCCGCGCCTGACGTCCCTCCCGCTCAGGACGACCGTCAGCTCTCCTGAGCCGCCTCGCCGAACCACGCACGACGCAGGCGCGCCACCGTCGCCACATCCACCGTCTGCGTGAACGAGGCGTCGACGCGCGCCAGGCGCCCGACATGCAGTTCGGTCAGCGAAGGCTGTTCTGCCAGCAGCGCCACACCTTCGTCGGTGACTCCCCCACCAACGATGACCCGCACTGGCGCAATCCGCGCCTGCAGGTCGACGAGCCGCGCCATGCGCTCCTGCCACGACCCGGCCCCACCGCCAGACAGCACGCGATCGACGGCCGCACAGCGATGCAGCGCCGCGCTCGGATCGGCCGTCAGTCGCTCGACGGCGCGATGCACCGTGATCCGGGCCCGCGGCACGCGTTCGGTCACGAGCGCAAGTGCCTCCTCGTCGAGTTCGGACGTGCCATCGGCAGCCGCTCGAACGTAGCCCGTCACGACATCAACGGGCAGATCGGCGAAGCGCTCGGCGTCTCGCCGAATCTCATCGCGATGGGCCGGATCGCCGACCAGAAACGTATTGCGCGGCCTCACCATCACACGTAACGGAATTCGCACGCGTGCGAGCAGCCCCTCGACGAGCGACCGGTCCGGCGTCAGTCCGTCCTGGTGGATGTCGCGCACGACCTCCACGCGCGTCGCACCGCCCTCCTCGGCCCGCACCGCATCGTCCACCGACATCACGATGACCTCGAGGGCGCGGTCGCCGCCTTGCCCACTCATGCCGCGCCTCCGAGCTGACGTGCCAGCACGTCGGGGTCGGTGGTCGGTGACTGGCAGGTGAACTGTTCACATACGTAGGCCGTGGGCCGTCCGTCGCGCATCGTGAGCGTCTCGAGAAACGGGAGCGTATGCGCCAGCCGCGCCTGCGCGTGGCCTGGCGTCACCGGAATGACGACCGTAAAGGGTAGGTATCGGCCCGCCACGACATCGTGCAGGGCAAGCGTTTCGGGATCGTCGGGCGGCCCGACGATGACCACCTGTCGCAGGCCGGCGTGATAGGTCGCGAGGTTGGCGAGCATGAACGGCATCGCACGGCCCGACTGCCCGAGGCCGATGCCACCACGCGCCAGGGCACGTTCGATGCGTTCGACACCCGCCGTGTCGGGTGCCAGGTGCACCAGGCGCAGCAGATTGGCGACGGCGAGCGCCCCGGCCGAGGGCTCCGCACCGTCGTAGTCTTCCTTCATCCGCAGCAGCACCGTCGGGTCGTCGCCGGTCGTCGAGAACCAGCCGCCCGCGTCGGCGTCCCAGAAGCGCTCGTCGAGACGCGCCTGGAGGTCCCGAGCCCAGTCGAGCCAGGCCGCGTCGCCGGTGGCCTCGAACAGTTCGAGCAACCCGAACACCATCGACGCGTAATCCTCAGCGTACGCGTCGACGGACGCGCGACCGTCGCGCCACACCCGACGCAGCACGCCGGCATTGGCATCCCACAACTGGTCGCGCACGCACTGGGCGGCGCGCTCCGCGGCCCGCAGCCACGTGGCCGCCTGCGGACTCCGGCTGCGCAGCTGCCGCGCCGCGCGCGCGAACGCGGCAATCGTCAGCCCGTTCCACGCCGTCAGCACCTTGTCGTCGAGACCGGGACGCGGACGACGGCGACGCGCGCTGAACAGCCGCTGCCGAATGGTCCGCAGGTCGCGGATGACGGCGTCGATCGGCTGGTCGTGTGACACCGCCAGGTCCTCGAGATCACGCGCCACGTACAGCACGTTGCGACCGCGGAACTCGCCCTGCGGGTCGTGCGCATTGCCCTCCGGCAGCACGCCGAACCGAGCGATCGCGAGTGGCGCGAGTTCCTCGCCCACCGCCTCGACGATCTCCTCGGGGCTCCACAGGTAGAACGCACCTTCGAGCCGCCGCGGATGTGGCCCGTCTGCCTCGTCGGCCGGCACGCTGTCGGCATCCTCAGCCGACCAGATCCCGCCATCGCTGCCGGTGAGGTCGCGCACGATGTACGCGAGCGTGTCCTCCGCCACCGACGCGTAGAACGGGTCGCCCGACGCCTGCGAGGCTTCGAGCAGCGCCAGCACCAGCTGCGCCTGGTCGTACAGCATCTTCTCGAAGTGCGGCACCCGCCAGAACGCGTCGACTGAATAGCGATGGAACCCGCCACCGACATGGTCGCGGATGCCGCCGGTGGCCATCGCGCGCAGCGTCTCGACCGTCATCTCGAGCCCTTCGGGATTCCCCGACAATGCGTGCTGACGCAGCAGGAAGAGCAGCTCCGACGGACGTGGGAACTTCGGCGCGGCGCCGAAGCCACCGAACCGCGCGTCGAAGCCTTGCACGTACGACGCGAGTGCGTCGTCCAGCGCGGGCGGCGGCGCGATCACGAGACCGTCGCTGCTGGCGGGCTCGCTCTTGACGGCCTCCTGCAGGCGCGCGGTGAGCGTCGCGGCCGACGAGACGACGCGCTCCCGCTCGTCGCGCCACACGCGATCGATCTCCTGCAGCACGTCGATGAAGCCGGGACGTCCCAGGCGGGCTGTCGATGGATAGTACGTGCCGCCGAAGAACGGCTGCAGGTCGGGCGTCAGGAACACGCTCATCGGCCAGCCGCCCTGCCCGGTCGTGGCCTGCACGAAGAGCATGTAGACGCGGTCGAGGTCGGGCCGCTCCTCGCGATCCACCTTGATGCTCACGAAATGGGCGTTGAGCAGCGCCGCCACGCCGGCATGCTCGAACGATTCGTGCGCCATCACGTGGCACCAGTGGCACGTGCTGTACCCCACTGACAGGAAAATCGGCTTCTGCTCGGTGCGGGCACGGGCCAGCGCGTCGGGTCCCCAGGGGTACCAATCGACGGGGTTGTCGGCGTGTTGGCGGAGGTACGGACTGGTCTCGGCCGCCAGGCGGTTGGCCATCCGGCCAGTGTAGCCCTGATGTAAGATGCGAGCCCGGAGACCGTGTGACCGTCGATCAACGCAAGCGCGTGGCTTTGCTCGTGGAGGATGAGTTCGAGGACGCCGACGTCGCTGGTACGACCGACCTGCTGCGTTCAGCGGGCGTCGAGGTGGTCGTCGTCGGCCCGATCGGCGGCCGAGTCTATCGCGGCCGCAAGGCGCTCGAAGTCGAAGCGCAGCTGGCCGCCGGCAAGGCACGCGCGGCCGACTTCGACGGCATCCTGATCCCCGGCGGTCACGCCCCCGACCGCATGCGCATGCGCCACGCGATGATCGACCTGGTGCGCGACACGATCGCCGCCGGCAAGCCGGTCGCCGCAATCGACCGCGGCGCGCAGTTGCTCATCTCGGTCAAGGCCGTTGCCGGCCGCACCATCACCTGCTGGCCGTCGATCGCCATCGACATCAAGAATGCCGGCGGACGCTACGTCGATCGGCCGGTGGTCGAAGACGGCTGCATCATCACGGCCCGCAAGGCCGACGACGTGCCGCACTTCGCGGCCGCCATCCTGAAAGCGCTCGGCAACCTCCAGCCGGCGTCCTGACCCCTCGTCACCGCCGCGTGTCCGACATCCCCCGCCACGAGATCATCCGGCACCTCGGGCATCGTCGCACCATCATCGGCGAGGCGCCGGGGCGCGTGAACCTGATCGGCGAGCACGTCGACTACTCGGGCGGCTTCGTGCTGCCGATGGTCATCCCACAGACCACGGTCGTGGCGGTGGCGGCCAACGGCGACGGACCCTCGCGCATCTGGAGCGGCGCGGTGCCGCACGATCAGCAGCAGGCGCGATTCGTGGTGGGCGAGGAAGCGCGCGTCGGCTCGTGGGTCGACTACGTGCAGGGCGCGTCGGCGGTGCTGCGCGCCGCTGGTCACACGATCGGTGGCTTCGACGCCGTGATCCGCTCGGAAGTGCCGCTCGGCAGCGGCCTGTCGTCGAGCGCCTCGTTGACCGTTGCGGTGCTGCGCGGGCTGCGCGAGTTGTTCCAGCTCTCCTTCGACGATGTCGTCCTGGCGGGATTGGCGCGCCGCATCGAGACCGACTTCATCGGCGTGCCGATCGGCGTGATGGATCCGATCGCCTGCGCGCTCGGTGCAGCGAACCACGCGCTGTTCCTCGATACGCGAGACCTGTCCTGGAAGCTGGTGCGGGTGCCGTCGACTGCCGAGATCGCCGTCATCAACTCCGGCATCGTCCACAGCCACGCGACCGGCGGCTATCGCATCCGGCGCCAGGAATGTGAAGCCGCGATGGCGGCGCTCGGCGTCCGCGAACTGCGGACCATGGCACCCGAGTACGAGCTGAAGCTGCGGGCCCTGCCCGAATTGCTCGGCAAGCGCGCGCGACACATTCTCGAGGAGAACACGCGCGTCGTGGCATCAGTCGAGGCACTCCGCAAGCGAGACATCGTGACGCTCGGCGCCCTGATGGACGCCTCGCACGTCTCGCTCCGGGACCTGTACGAAGTGTCGACGCCCGAGATCGACCGCATGGTGGAGATCGCCCGCGCCCAGCGCGGGGTGCTCGGCGCCCGCATCACCGGCGGCGGCTTCGGCGGCTCCATCGTCGTCCTCACGCTCGCCGGACAGGCGTCGCGGGTGGCGACCGCCGTCGCCCAGGCGGCACGCGAGCAATTGAAACTGCGGCCGCAGATCCTGGTTCCACAAGCCGGCTGAACGTCGCCTCCGCCCAACGGAGCGTCGAGCTGAAGCTCGACGCCTACGAAACGTGGGTGCCGCCCACGAAACGTGGGTGCCACCTACGACACGCGGAGGGACTGGCGCGCGCACGACCGCGTGCCGTTGCTGCTTGGCCATCCCCGGTTCCCGGTTCCCGTTCTCCAGTTC
>DATJTM010000212.1:0-8563 GCA_035503395.1 Luteitalea sp. | reverse complement strand
TCGACCGGACGTGGCTACCGGTGTTGCGGCGGATGGGTGCCCAGGTCAGCGTCGCCCTCGAACGGCATGGCTTCCATCCGGCTGGCGGTGGTCGCTTCGTGGCGACGATCGATCCGGTGGCGAGACTCGAGCCGATCACGCTGCTCGAACGCGGACCGGTGACGATGTCGGCGCGGGCGCTGGTGTCGGGCATCTCGGAAGGGATTGCAGGGCGTGAGCTGCGCGTGGTGCACGAGCGGCTCGGCGTGGCGTGGGACGCCCTCGAAGCGGTGTCGATCGAGACGTCTCCCGGGCCTGGCAACGCGCTGCTGATTGCGATCACGCCGACGATGACCGAGGTGGTCACCGGCTTCGGCGAGAAGAACGTCGGCGCTGGCGCCGTGGCCGGCCGCGCCTGCGCCGAGGCGCTCGCGTACATCGAGGCCGACGTGCCGGTCGGGACACATCTGGCCGATCAGGTGCTGATGCCGCTCGCCCTGGCGGGTGGTGGTGCGTTCCGCACGCTGCCGCTCTCGACTCATGCGACGACCAACATCGCCGTCCTGCGGCAGTTCCTCGACGTGGATGTGGTGGTCGCCGACGAACCGCAGGGCACCTGCCTGGTGACGGTCACTGCCGGGCAAGCCTGAACGCAGATGGGCCGAACGGCAGGACGGCGTGTCGAGCCGGTCCTGCCCTTGTGAAGAGAAGGAATCGAACATGGCAATGAAGACTCGTGCCCTGATGGCGATGGGCGTGCCAGCCGGAGCCTGCGTCGAGGCGGCGAAGAAGGCCGTCGCCGACGCGCTGGCCAACAAGTTGAGTCACCGCGCCGCCTCGGACGGCCTCGCGCAGGTGCTGTCCGCGCCAGCGGCTTACCTTGGAGACGCGCGGTATGGCGACCTCGCTGCGCGGCTCATCGAGCATCGGGAGGCGGCCGCGTCGTTCTCGCCGCGTGACACGCCCGCACCGCACCGCATCTGGGGTGTCGACCACGAGGTGAACGCGCTGCGCCAGCTCGAGAACGCGTGTGCCCTGCCGGTGGCTGTGGCAGGTGCGCTCATGCCGGACGCGCACATCGGGTACGGCCTGCCGATCGGCGGCGTGCTGGCGACCGACAACGCGGTCATTCCGTATGCGGTGGGGGTGGACATCGCCTGTCGCATGAAGATGACCGTGCTCGATCTGCCCGTCGACACGCTGGAGACGCAGCGCGACCGGCTTACGTCGGTGCTCGAGCGCGAGACGCGTTTCGGCATCGGCGCCGGTTTCTCGTCACGTCGCGAGCACGACGTGATGGATGCCGACTGGGCGGTCACGCCGGTCACCGCACGCCTGAAGAATCGGGCGTGGAAGCAGCTCGGCTCGAGTGGCAGCGGCAACCATTTCGTGGAGTTCGGCACGCTGTCGGTCTCCGACGAAGCGGTGGGACTGCCGCGGGGAACGTACCTGGCGTTGCTCAGTCACTCGGGCAGCCGCGGCAGCGGCGCCGAAGTGGCGGCGCACTACAGCGGTCTGGCGCGGCGCCTGCATCCCGAGCTGCCGCAGCAAC
Source organism: Luteitalea sp. (assembly GCA_035503395.1). Lineage (GTDB taxonomy): Bacteria > Acidobacteriota > Vicinamibacteria > Vicinamibacterales > Vicinamibacteraceae > Luteitalea. The sequence continues at coordinate 7,032 of DATJTM010000212.1, read as the reverse complement.
TGGCGGAGCTGTCGTGGCTCGATCTCGACAGCGAGCCCGGGCAGGAGTACTGGGCGGCGATGGAGCTGATGGGTCGCTACGCGGCGGCCAATCACGCGCTGATTCACGCGCACGTGGCGCGGGCGTTGGGTGTCGAGGTCCGTCTCGATCTCGAGAACCACCACAACTACGCGTGGCGGGAGACGCACCGCCTGGCCGACGGTACCGAGCGCGAGGTGATCGTGCACCGCAAGGGCGCGACCCCGGCCGGAGCCGGCGTGCTCGGCATCATCCCGGGTTCGATGGCCACGCCTGGCTACGTCGTGCGCGGGAAGGGGAGACCCGACTCGCTGATGTCGGCGTCGCACGGCGCCGGCCGCCGCATGGGTCGCATCCAGGCCCGCAAGTCGTTCACCTGGCAGGACGCCCAGCGTGTGCTGGACGCCGGGCAGGTGACGCTGCTCTCGGCCGGGCTCGACGAGGTGCCGATGGCGTACAAGGACATCGACGCGGTGATGGCCGCGCAGGCCGATCTGGTCGAGGTCCTGGCGCGGTTCGATCCGCGCCTGGTCAAGATGGCGCCGAGCGGCGAGCCGCCTGAGGACTAGGATCGGCGCATGCGTCGCCTCGTCCTCCTCGTCGGGCTCCTGTCGGCGTCGGTCGCGGCCGGTCCGTTCGCGCAGAGTGAGCGCGCGACGGATCGGCCGCGCGTCATCGTCTCCACCGACATCGGCGGCACCGACCCCGACGACTTCCAGTCGATGGTGCACCTGCTGCTCTACGCCGACGTACTCGATCTCGAGGGCCTGGTCTCGTCGCCCTACGGACCTGGTCGCCGCGAGCACATCCTCGAGGTCATCGACAAGTACGAAGACGATTACACATCGCTCCGCCGGCATTCGGCGGCCTACCCGGACCCGGATCGGCTGCGGGCGATGACGAAGCAGGGTGTGCTCGATCGGGTGATCGGACCCGGCGTGTCGACGGCCAGCGACGGTTCGCAGTGGATCGTCACCCAGGCGCGCCGGAACGACCCGCGTCCGCTGTGGGTGCTCGCGTGGGGCGGCCTCGAGGACGTGGCGCAGGCGCTGCACGACGCGCCCGACATCCTGCCGAAGCTGCGCGTGTACTTCATCGGTGGTCCGAACAAGATGTGGAGTGTCGACGCCTACGACTACATCGAGCAGCATCATCCCGGGCTCTGGATGATCGAGGCCAACTCGACGTACCGCGGCTGGTTCGTCGGCGGGTCGCAGACGGGCGACTGGGGGAATCGGTCGTTTGTGACTGCGCACGTGGCCGGACACGGCGCCCTCGGCGCGTACTTCACGACGCTGCTTGACGGCGCGATCAAGATGGGCGACAGCCCGTCGCTCGGGTATGTCCTCGGCGCCACACGCGACGATCCGTCGAAAGCAGGCTGGGGCGGGCGCTTCGTCCCGCTGTGGGAGGGCCGCAAGAGCGTCTTCGCCCGTCTTACGACGGCCGCCGACGATGCCGAGGCCTTCGGCGTGGTGGAGTTTGCCCTGCCGGCGCCGGCGGAGATGCAGGACGCGGCCCGGACGCGCATGCTCGTCGACAACCGCATCCCGCTGCCCGGCGTACTCGACGGACGGATCGTGCGCTTCCGTTTCTCACCGCGCGACGCGAAAGTCTGGCCCTACGTGATCGAGAGCGACGTCACGGCCCTCAACGGCCGCAGCGGCTCGTTCACCGCGCGAATGCCGACGCCTGCGCAGACTAGCCGCCGTTCGACCAGCCATCCGCAGTGGAGGATCGACGATCCCGATCCGGCCGCCGCCGAGGGTGTCCACGCCGGCGCCCGTCACGTGAGCCGCTGGCGGAAGGCGTACCTGGCCGACTTCGCGGCGCGCCTGCGCCGCACGGAGCGCTGACGAGAGTGACGGTCGCCCGCCTCAACGCCAGGTGAACTCACTCACGAGCGGCAGATGGCTCGAGAGCCGCACGGCGGTGTCGGCGGCGATCCCGAGCCGCGCGAGCTCCGCTGCGGGAAGGTCCGCGCTGTCGAGCACGTGGCCGCCGCGCAGGGCGAGCGCGCGTGGTGGATACAGCACGAAGTCCATCGGCCGCGACGGGAACGGTGTGCCGCGCCCATCCCACGTCCACGTTTCCTTGCCGTCGAGATGGCGCAGGTCGGCAGCAATCAGTCCGTCGATCGGCGACGGGTACGGACCGGTGACGAGCGTCAGCGGCAGCGGCGTGCTCACCAGGTTAAAGTCGCCGGCCACGATCAGCGCGTCGACCTTCGTCCGCGCCAGCACCTGGTCGATCCGTCGTCGGATCTCGCGGACCTCGATGCGACGGCGCTCCTCCTCCCAACTTGCCGGGTTCTCGCCACAGCACTGCAGGTCGAGTATCACGACCAGCACTCGGCGTTCGCCGACTGTGGCGATGGCGCCGTTGACGGGAATACCGCCGTCCATGCTGTAGGCAGGATTGGTGGCGCCGGCCTGGCGCATGCGGGCCCGCAGCCGTTCACGCGCCGCCGTCGGATAGGGAACGGCCGTCGACAGCTCCGGTACGTCCGCGAACGGCCAGCGGCTGACGATGACGCCGCGTTGCCGGCCGCCGCTGACCCCGATCGCGACTCGAGCCGTCGGCTGCCGCAGTGGCCCCTCGGGCAACGCCGCGCGCACCTGTGCGTCGGTGACCGCGGGGGCGACCTCGTCGAGCAGCAGGATGTCGGGATTGGCGCGCGTCACGATGGCGCGAAATGCCGCCGGGTCGCGCACGACGGCACTCGACGAGATGTTCCAGGACAACACGCGGAACGTCGCTGTCTGCGCCAGGACCCGACGCCCGATGAGGCGATCGAGCGTGGCGTGCGAGGGACCGAGGCACAGGAGCACACCGAACAGGGCCAGGGCCGCCAGCCGTCGCGTGGCCATGCCGAATCTTAGCGTTGCGCTCGGGCAGGCCAGCGCACTTCCCCAGACATAGCCGGGCGACGCGCCTCACTTCCGCGGCAGCGTACGCACGAACTGCAGCGCCGCGTCGATCAACCGGCGTCGCATCCGTGCGTCGGCGTACACCGACGGGGCGGCGCGCACCCAGCCATGCATCCGCCGCTCTCCCGAGTACATCGGTTCGATGCCGACGACCTCCAGCGCCCACGCATCGTTGCCCTTGCCGAGGCGGACGAGCATGCCTTCCTCACGCGACCCGCACAGCAGGTTGTTGTGGAGCAGCCACACCCAGCCGCCGAACATCGACTTACTGGTCAGGCCGCTCACCGAGGCGAGGTCGTCCTCGATCACCGCTTCGAGGCCTTTGTCTCTCACCATCGATCAGCGCCCTTGCACGACCCGGGTCGTATACGCCACGCCATCGGGCGCCGGGCCCACGGTGAGATGTCCGAGCACCGCGCGACGGGCGGGATCGATGATCGCCACGCGCGTGTCGGCGCTGAGCGACTGGAACAGATAGCGGCCGTCCGGCGTGACCGTCACGCCCTGCGGCGCTCCCGCCAGTGTCAGCGTGCCGATCTCGCGGCGTCCCGCGCGGTCGACGAAGCGCACCTGGTGCAGCGTCGGGTCGGGCACGACCACCTGGCGGCCATCCGGCGTGAACAGCATGCGGTACGGCCACTTGAGCCCTTCGGCCGCCTTCGTCACGGTGCCGGTGGCGGGGTCGAGCACGCTGACCTGCCCGGTCTGGTTGCTGCCGACCCACACCTCCTTGCCGTCGGGCGTCACGTTGATCGCCTCCGGCACCTGCGGCACGGGAAAGCTCTTCACCAACGTGTGCGTCGTGAGGTCGAGCTGCGACACGGTGTGCTCGCCCATGTTGCCGGTGAAGCCGCGCGTGCCGTCGGCGGTGACGCCCACCATGTGGGAGCCGCGTGCCTCAGTCGCGATCGCGTGCTTCACGACACCCTCCACGACATCGACGATGACGACCGTGCGCGTCTGCTCGCACGTGACGGCCACGAGACGATCGCCAGGCAGGAACACGATGCCGTGCGGGGCGCGATGCTCACCGAGGTCGATCGTTCGTGCGACGCGGAGCCCCGGCACGTCGATGACGGTGAGGGTCTTCCTCGGCCCGCCGTAGTCGGTGACCACGGCCAGGCCGCCGTCCGACGACAGGACGATCTCGTGCGGATTCGTCCCGGTGGGCAACGTCGCGAGCGTGCGGCCCGACGCCACGTCGACGATCGTCGCAGTCGACGGCTGTTTGTTGGTGACGACGAGCGTGCCCGCAAGACCCGGGATCTGCGCGCTGGCCGGGGTGGCTGTCACCAACGCAGCGAACAGGCTCAGCACGAGGGCGCGTCGCGACACGGCGGACGGCACGAGAACAATGGACACGGACGTCTCCTTGCGTGCACCGTGCGCGGCCACGCGCGCCCAGTGTACCGGCCAACGTGGTCGCGGTCGGGTTCGTCCGGCCAAACAGCGACTCTGCTATTCTCCGCGCACCGTGCGCCCATTTCTCGGTCTTTGCCTCGCCCTCCTGTGTGCCGGTGTGGTTTCGGCGCAGACGCAGCCGACCGCTCGTGACCTACCGTACGCCTCACCGGCGCACGAGCGCCAGGTGCTCGACGTATATGCGCCCGCCAATGCGAAGCAGCTGCCGGTCGTGTTCTGGATTCACGGCGGCGGCTGGCAGACCGGCCACAAGGGCCTGATCGCCCGCAAGCCCGAGGCGTTCAACGACGCTGGCCTCGTCTTCGTGTCGATCAACCATCGCCTGTTGCCGAACGTGCCGATGGGCGACATCCACCGCGACGTGGCCAAGGCGTTCCGATGGGTCCACGACCACATCGCCGAGTACGGTGGCGATCCCTCGCGCATCTTCGTGATGGGGCATTCCTCGGGCGGCGAACTCGCGGCGCTGCTGTGCACCGACGAGCGCTACCTGAAGGCGGAAGGACTGTCGCTGGCGCCGATCAAGGGCTGCGTGCCGGTCGACGCCGACACCTTCGACATCCCGGCGATGATCGAGGTGGCCGAGACGCGGGCCCGCGTGCACGGGCTGCCGATGCCCACGTACGGCCATCGCCAGAAGTTCGGCAACGACCCGGCGCTGCACAAGGATTTCTCGACGGTGAACCATGTCGCGCGCGGCAAGGGCATCCCGCCGTTCCTCATCCTGCACGTCGCCGAACATCCCGACACCGGCGCCCAGGCGAAGCGCCTCCAGGCCGCCCTCGAGTCGGCCGGCGTACCGGTGACCGTCGTCGGCGCGCGCGATTCGACCCACGCCCGCATCAACGACAACCTCGGCGTGCCCGACGATCCGACGTCGAAGGCCCTCTTCGCCTTCGTTCAGACGCACGCGCGCTAGGCGGCCGCAGCGGCCGGCCGATGTGGCATCATCGGCCGAACCAACTCATGTCGACATCCACTGGCACGTCGCGCGTGCAGCCGAGCGCGTTCGGCTGCATCACCGCGCCCTTCCTGCTCGTGGCCATCCTGATCATGGTCTGGGGCGGCCGCAGCAACTGGCAGCGCGGTCAACTTGGCCGCGACGGTGTGGCCGTGGTGGGAGAAGTCATCGAACTGCGGCGCGAGCCCGGCAATCCGACCGTCCGCTCGGAGAAGGCGAGCTCCGCATCGGCCGTCGTCCGGTTCACCACCGAGGACGGGCAGACGCGCACCGCGGTGAGCAGCACGAATCGCGCGCCCATTCCGTGGGAGGTGGGTGAAGAGGTCGAGGTCGTCTACGACCGGACCAATCCGGATCGGGCCGACCTGCGGAGCGAAACCGACAACTGGGTGTTGTGGTTCGTCATCTGGTGCGTCGTGGCGGGCGTGTTCGCCGGCATCGCTGCGATTCCCGTCGTCATGAAGCTACGGGAAGCACCCTCGGGCGCCACATCGTCGAGCTGACCGCCTTCACGATTGAAGCAGCGGCGCGTCGGCCCGCCCGCCAATCACCTCGAACGCCTGGTGCACGGCATTCGGCGTGACGACGACACGAGTCGTGCGCAATGCCAGGCGCGGACCGCCTTCGCGGAACAGCGGCACGCCGGACCCGAGCAGGACCGGCACCAGGTGCAACCGTACTTCGTCCACGAGACCCGCCCACAACGCTTGCTGGACGACGTCGGCGCCGCCGGGGAGCAGCACGTCGCGGGCGCCAGCGGTCTGGCGGGCCATCTCCACGGCACGTTCCACATCGTCCACGAACGTGAACGTCGTCGGCCCGCGCACCACGTCGGGCTGGGGACGGTGGCTGACGACATAGCATTGGCAGCCCCAGGCTCCATCGTCGCCCCACAGGTCGATGCCGACGTCGAACATCGTGCGCCCCAGGACGACGGCGCCGAGGCCATCGAACATGCGAGCGGCTTCCGCGCGGTCCTCGTCGGTCGGGACGCCGCCGTCGGCCCCCATCCAGCGGTGCAACCGCTGGCCCGCGTCGCCGAACGGATGCTCGACGCTCACGCCCCGTCCCGCCAGGTACCCATCGATTGAGGGGCTCACGTCAACGATCACTCGACCCATGTCTGTCTCTCGTCCCTCGAACGGTGCTCACCTTGCCGCCCGGCACAGGCGCTCTCCCACTTGGACAGGGGAGAGACGCGCGAGTCATCGGTGTCTGACGGCGGGCGCCTCGTCGCGGTTCGGCGGCCACCCGGCCCAGCCGGCTGGACAGGACCGCCCGACCCGCGGAGGATGGTGCGCATGAGACCTGAGCCGTCGCGACAATCGTGGGCTGACGCGTTCCGTCCCGTGGCGGTGCTGATGTGGTCTGTGGTGACCGCGGCCCTGCCGGCGGCGGCTCATGCGGAGATCAAGAACGCGACGCCGTCGGGCTTCACCATCGAGAACACGCGGGTGGTCCCGGTCGACGCGGCAACGGCGTTCAAGGCACTGGTCGAACGGGTCGATACGTGGTGGCCAAAGGACCACACGTGGTGGGGCAAGGAGAGCGTGCTCACGATCGACGCGCGCGCCGGCGGCTGCTTCTGCGAGCGGGCGGGCACGCGCGAGGCGCTGCACATGCTGGTGACCTTCGTCGATCCGGCCCGGACGCTTCGCATGACCGGCGGTCTCGGCCCGCTGCAGGGCATGGGCCTGCACG
>DATJTM010000211.1:0-6784 GCA_035503395.1 Luteitalea sp. | reverse complement strand
GCCGTGATTCCGGAAGGCGACGAGCGTGCCCACCACGACTCCGGACCATGACGGTCGCGGCGCGGCGGCAGGCGCGACCGCTCGAGTGTCGAGCAGGCGCTCGAACTCGGCACCGCCGTCGTCTGCCGTGCGGGCCACCGTACGTTCCGACAGTCGCTTCGGCATCGTGTCTCAGTTCTGCTTGATCTTGGAGCCCTTCATCACGATGTCGCTGCTGGCCTTGACGTTGATCTTGCCACTGCCCTGCACCGTGATGTCCTTCCCCTTGATCACGATGGTGCCGTCCTTCTTCATCATGATGCTGGCGTCGCCGGTCTTGATCTCGATGGCGTCAGCCGCGTCGATCAACAGCTTCTTGCCGACCTTGAGTGTGTCGTCCTTCCCGATGTTCACGGTCCGCGCTTCGCCGACCTTGCACTCCTCATTCTTCCCGATGCTGACGGTCAGGTTCTTGACAATCGTCGTCGCCTGACTGCCACCGGTCTTGACCGTGCGGCTGCCGCCGACGCTGTTCGCCTGCGTGCCGCCAACCGACGTCGACTGGTTGGCACCGACGGTGATCGCCTGTACGCCTCCGACTGTGACCTGCTGACCGGCACCGATGGTGATCGACTCGTTGATGCCGACCGTATGCGTCCGCTGCATGGTGACGGTCGCCGTCTCGCTCTTGCTGACGCTGATGGTGCGATTGCCATTGATGGTGATCGTCTCGTCCTTGACGACGGTCTCGGTGCGATTGCCATGCACCATGATCGTCTCGTTGTTGTCGACGGTCTCGGTCCGGTCATGCTTGACGTGCGTCGTCTCGTCGTGGTCGATCGTCTTGGTGCGGTCGTGCCCCACCCAGTGCGTTTCGTCGTTCTCGACCTCGATGTCCTGGTTCTTCTCGGCATGGATGAAGAGCTGTTCGCTGCCCTTCAGGTCCTCCATGCGAATCTCGTTGAAGTTGGCGGCGCCACCGCCCAGCGTGCTGCGTGACTTCACGCCCGACTGCGTCTTGTTGGTCGGTAGGTCGTACGGCGGCATCTGCTCGGCGTTGTAGACGCGCCCGGTGATGATCGGCTGATCCGGATCGCCTTCCAGGAAGTCGACGATCACTTCCTGCCCGATCCGCGGCAGGTGCACCATGCCCCAGCCCTTGCCGGCCCATGGGTGCGACACGCGCATCCAGCACGAGCTGTTCTCGTCCTTCTTGCCGCGCCGATCCCAGTGGAACTGCACCTTCACGCGGCCATACTTGTCGGTGAAGATCTCGTCGCCTTTCGGGCCGACCACCACCGCCGTCTGCGGCCCCTGCACGAACGGCTTCGGCGTCAGCCGCCGCGGCCGGAACGGGTGCAGCGTCGGCATGGCCGTGAAGGCGCACCGGCACGCATCCGCCTCGGCCTGCCCGCCCGCCTCGTAGGAGCCCACCTCGACTTCATAACTGGTGGAGAGAATCACGTGCTCGCGGTTCTGGTCGTCACGCGGAAACTTGGCCAGAGTGAACAGGCCGCCCGAAGTCAGTCCACGCGCGTTGGCGTGGCCACGCGCCCGCTCGACTCGCGCGTACGACTCGGACGCGCGGATCGCCAGGACACGCGTGTCCTCGCCGCCCTTCGGCGTGATGCGGCCCGGGTAGTCGTACACCTCGAGCGCCTTGACCGCGTAGTCGTTCGGCGTCGGTCGCTGCTTGGCGAAATCGACGCTCGGCATCTCGAAGTCGTAGTCGTCCAGCACGAACAGGCCCGACTGCACCTCGCGCGCGAAGTCCCAGCTGGAGATGTGCTCGTAGTTCGGCCGCAGCTGGGTGCTGCCAGCCGCGACGTAATCGACCGTCTCGTAGCCGGGCGCCGCTTCGTGCTTGGCGTACGAGTCGGTGATGACCATCACGTGCTTCTTCGCCTCGTGGCGGAAGAAGTAGTACAGGCCCTCGTCCTCGAGCAGCCGGCTGACGAAGTTGAAGTCCGTCTCGCGGTACTGCACGCAGTACGTCCGCGTGGGATAGCTGCCCGTGAGCTCGAACGAGACATCGGCGAAACCCAGATCGGCAAACACGTCCTTGAGGATGTCCGGGACGTTCATGTCCTGGAAAATCCGGCAGTCCGCCGTCCGCGTCAGATACCAGAGCCACGGACTGACCCGGGCGTGATACCGGAAATAGCGTCCGTACTTGCCGCCCTGCGAGAAGCGCGTCACGAACCCGTTGAAGTGCCGCTCGACGTCGTCGTTGATGGCGAGGGTCACGGTGACGTTCTGCCCGAGGATGTCGGCGGTCTCGAGCGATGGCTTCTCACTGAGCAGGTTGACGTCGAACTCGCCCAGGCGACCGACCTCCTCACGCGCATGCATCGCATGAAAGAGCAGATCCTCGCCGAACGGCGAGTCGATCGTCGCGAAGGTTGGCTCAGCCACGTGCGCCTCCCATCGACTTGTCGGCACGCACCACGAGACCGTGCACCGGCAGGCCACTCTCGTTCCGCAACACCGCACGCCCGATCACCGGAGTCAGCCCGGCGTCCTCGAGCAGACGCCGGACGTACGACTCAGCGTGGTTGTAACGGCCGTGCACCTCGAGGTGATACGTCTCGGTGCCCTCGCCCGCCGCCTCCAGTGTGAAGAGCGCGTGCCCACCCGGCCGCAGCGCCGCCGCGAGTGCCGCGACGAACCGATCAAGGACGCCGAAATACACCAGGGTGTCGGCCGACACGACGACGTCGAAGCCGTCCGGGTGCGCCTCGAGATACTCCACGAGTTCGGCCTGGACGAGGTCGTCGTACACGCCCTTCTGACGGGCGTGCTCCAGCATGCCCGACGACAGGTCGACGCCGGTCAACGTCGCCGCATACGGTTTCAGGAAGCCCCCGCACCACCCGGTGCCACACCCCGCGTCGAGCACCTCCGCCACGCCGGCGGCGGTCCGGCCGGTCTCGGCGAGCGCCGCCTCGATCAGGGCCGGGGCCCGGTACTCGAGCCGCTTCAACTTCGCCTCGAACGTCTCGGCGAACCCGTCGAACGACTTGACGATGAACTCGTCGGAGGCGCGATTGGGCACGGCCTCGCCCTTGACCGCCGCCAGCGTGTGCCGCGCGACGGGGTCGTCGGGCTCGTCACGCACCCATTCCTCGCAGGTGCGGATCGCCTTGGCGGTGTCGCCGATCGTGGTGTACGCCACCGCCAGCAGCCGTCGGGTCTCCGGCAGGTTCGGCCGCAGCGTCATCGCCTTGCAATACGCGACCAGCGCCTCGTGCGTCCGGCCGGTCTGGTCGAGCACGATCGCCAGGTTCCGATACACCTCCGGATGCTCCGGGTCGATCGCGATCACCCGCCGGTAAGCCGCCTCGGCCTCGTCGTAGCGGTCGAAGGCGCGGTGCAGCACTCCGAGGTTGTTGTGGGCGTTGGTGTGTCGCGGGTTCAGCGCGATCGCCTGCTCGAAGGCCGCGATCGCCCCTTCCCCGTCCCCCATGCCCTCGAGCAGGATGCCGAGGTTGCTGTGCCAGTCGGCCTGATCGGGTGCCACCACGAGGCTGCGGCGGACGCGGCGCAGGGCCTCGTCGCTCTCGCCACGCTTGTGCATGATGACCCCGGAGTAGTGCAGCGCCTCCGGCTGGTCCGGCCGCACCGACAGCAGCTTCTCGAACAGCGTCGCCGCATCGTCGAGCTGGCCCAGCATGAGGAACCCGATGCCGACCTTGGCCGCTTCCTCGACGCTCATCTCGACGCGCTGATCTTCCATGGGGCTCTCGCTTGCGACAGTCATGACTTACATGAAGCGGTACTCGAAATCGCCGTCGGCGACCGCCAGTTCGACGCCGGCCAGCGGCTGCCCGTCCATGGTCCGCACCAGGAACTCGCGGCTGATCGCCGGCAGCACCGTGTTGGTCAGGATGGCGTCGATCATGCGGCCGCCGCTCTCGACCTCGGTGCAGCGGCTGACGATCAGCTGCACGGCCTCGTCTCCATAGGTGAACGGAATCCCGTGGTGCGCCTGAACACGGCGCGCGACCCGTCCGAGCTGCAGCCGCACGATGTTGGACAACATGTCGTCGCTGAGCGGGTAGTACGGAATCACGACGAGGCGGCCGAGCAACGCTGGCGGAAACACCTTCAGCAGCGGCTCGCGCAGCGCCTTGGCAATCCCCTCCGGCCCCGGCATCAGCTCCGGGTCCTTGCACATCGCCGCGATCAGGTCGGTGCCGACGTTGGAGGTCAGGAGGATGATCGTGTTGCGGAAGTTGATGCCGCGCCCCTCCCCATCCTCCATCCAGCCCTTGTCGAAGACTTGGAAGAACAGCTTGTGAACGTCGGGGTGCGCCTTCTCGACCTCGTCGAGCAGCACGACGCTGTACGGCCGGCGGCGGACCGCCTCGGTGAGCACGCCACCTTCGCCGTAGCCGACATATCCCGGAGGCGCGCCCTTGAGCGTCGAGACGGTGTGCGCCTCCTGGAACTCGCTCATGTTGATCGTGATGACGTTCTGCTCGCCGCCATACAGCGCCTCGGCGAGCGTCAGCGCCGTCTCCGTCTTGCCGACGCCGGACGGGCCGCACAGCATGAACACGCCAATCGGCTTGTCGGGGTTGTCCAACTTGGCACGCGACGTCTGGATCCGGCGCGCGATCATGTCGAGCGCGTGGCGCTGACCGATGACGCGCTGGTTCAGCGTGTCGCCGAGGTTGAGGACCGCCGCGATCTCGTTCTTGACCATCCGGCCGACCGGCACGCCCGTCCAGTCCTGCACCACCGACGCAACCGCCTGCTCGTCGACACTCGGCAGAATCAGCGGCGTGTCGCCCTGCAGTGCGGCGAGCGTGCCCTGCAACGTCCGAAGCTCCGCGAGCAACGTCTCGCGATCGGCGGGTGCTGCGGCTGGCGTCGCGTCGGCGCTCGCACCCGCGTCGGTCTGTGGCGCAGTGGCGGCCGCCTGCTCGAGCGCACTCCCCGTGCCTTCGACCGGCTGTCGCCCGGCCCGCAGATCAGCCCGAATGGCGAGAATGCGATCGACGAGCCCGCGTTCCTCTTCCCACCGCGCTTCCAGCGTCTGCCGGCGCGCCTCGGCGGTCGCCTTCTTCTCCTCGGCGGCCGCCCGTCGTGCGGTGGCGTCGACGCCGACGACTTCCTCGCGCTCGATGATCTCCAGCTCGATGCCCAGCGCGTCGATCTCGCGACGGCAATCCTCGAGTGCCGCCGGCACCGCGTGCTGGCTGATCGCGACGCGGGCGCACGACGTATCGAGCAGGCTCACCGCCTTGTCGGGTAGCTGACGGGCCGGGATGTAGCGGTGCGACAGCCGCACCGCGGCCTCGAGGGCTTCGTCGAGCACCTGCACCCGATGATGCGTCTCCAGCGTCGAGGCGACGCCGCGCAGCATCAGGATGGCCTTCTCTTCCCCGGGCTCCTCGACCTGCACCACCTGGAACCGCCGGGTCAGCGCCGGGTCCTTCTCGATGTGCTTCTTGTACTCGGCCCACGTCGTCGCGGCGATCGTGCGCAGCGTGCCGCGGGCCAGCGCCGGCTTGAGCAGGTTGGCCGCGTCGCCGGTGCCGGCGGCACCGCCGGCCCCAATCAGCGTGTGCGTCTCGTCGACGAACAGGATGATCGGCTTGGGCGACGCCTGCACCTCCTCGATCACCTGACGCAGGCGGTTCTCGAACTCGCCCTTCATGCTGGCACCGGCCTGCAGCAGGCCGATGTCGAGCGACAGCAGCGAGACTTCCTTCAGCATCGGCGGCACGTCGCCACGCGCCAGTCGCAACGCAAAGCCCTCGACCACCGCCGTCTTGCCGACGCCCGCCTCACCCGTCAGGATGGGGTTGTTCTGGCGACGACGCATCAGGATGTCGACGATCTGCCGGATCTCGTCGTCGCGCCCGCTCACCGGATCGATCTCGCCCTTGCGCGCCCGTTCGGTCAGGTCGGTGGCGAAGCGCTTGAGCGCCTCCTGCTTGCCCATCGGCGCCGGCGCCATCGCGTCACTCGCCTCGCCGGGCACGGCACTGCCATCACTGGCCGCGAGCTTCTCTTCCGGCGACCCGCCGATGATCTTCGGCAGCTGCTCGGCGAGCACGTCGGGCTTGATCGCGTCGAACTGCTTCGAGATCGACAGCAGCACGTTGCGCAGCGACGGCGTCTTGACCAGGCCGACCATCAGGTAACCGGTGCGCACCTGCGCGTCGCCGTACATCAACGTCGCGTAGACCCAGCCCCGTTCGACGGCGTTCTCGACGTGCGCCGACAGGTCCGAGATCGACGTCGCCCCGCGCGGCAGCCGATCGAGCGCGTCGGTCAGGTCCTTGGACAGCTTCGAGGCGTCGAGTTCGAAGTGACGGACGATGCGATGCAGATCGGTGTCGGGGTTCTGCAGGATCTGGTGCAGCCAGTGCACCAGTTCGACGTACGGGTTGCCCCGCAGCTTGCAGAAGACCGTGGCGCCCTCGATGGCGCGATACGCCATCGGATTGAGCTTGCCGAACAACGCGGACCGACTGATCTCGCTCATGCGACCTCTGCCCTCACTGGATCGACCAACGCCTCAGCCTGCAGGCACAGGTCCGTTGCATCAGTCATGTCACGCCGGGTGCCGAGCCATGACGTCCACCCGAGGCGGCCGGCCTTGCCGAGCCGCAGCGATGGCACCTGCGCCCGCTTCAACTGCAGGCGCACGTCCCACGCCAGCTCGAAGCCGACGTACAAGCGCACCCAGTCCACCAGTTGCCGCAGCCGCGTCCCACCCGGCAGGAATGCCTCGTACTGCGCCAGCGTGAGTGGACCGAGATGCAGCCGGAACTTGCCCTGCCGGTCCCAG
>DATJTM010000210.1:0-3329 GCA_035503395.1 Luteitalea sp. | reverse complement strand
CTGGCATCGAGCGGTTCGGCGACCACGCCCGCGGTCGGTTCCACCGCGCGTAACCCAGCGCGCACCACATCGACGGCCGCCGCATCCGGCGTGCGCGTGAAACGCGCCACGAACTGCACCCGCGCGCCTTCGACGCCGAGGTCCTCGAGTCGCTCGAACAGCTGCGGCGCCGGATCTTCACCGAGCGAGCGGTTACGCGTGCCCTCGACCACGCCGACCACGGCATACACGTGCGGCTGGCCCTCGAGCTGGAACGTACGGCCGACGGCGGTGCGGTCCGGCGAGAAGCGTCGCGTCCACTCGCGATTCACGATGACCGGCCGTGCGCCGCTGTCACCGCCCGGCGTGAACGTCGCGCCGTCGACGAACGGCATGCGCATCGCGGCGAAGTAGCCCGGGCTCACGGCGTTGGTGTGTACCGGCATGTCGACGAGGGCGTCGCTCCCGTCCAGGCGCGCGCGATACGTCGAGTTCGAGCCGCCGACGAACGGGAGCAGTCGCGCCGCACCGGCGGCTTCCACGCCGCTCGTGGCCTGCAGCGCGCGCAGCGCCTCGTCGACGAACAGATCGGCGCGGGCCCGATCGGCGTATGCGGCTGGCGGCAGATGGACGTCGGCCCGCACGGCGCGCGCCGCATCGAATCCCGGATCGATCTGTCCCGCCGCGAGCACATTGCGCAGGAACAACGCGCTCGCACTCAGCACCACGAAGGCCACCGCAACCTGGGCGACGACCATCGCGCGGCGCAGCCGCAGGCGTCCCGTCGCACGTCGGCTGCCCGTTGCGAGCGACTCGCGCGTGGCCTGCCAGGCGGGCAGGATGCCGGCGAGCATCGACGCGACGAACATCAGCACGACCGAATACACGAGGACGCGCCCGTCGAGTTCGAGCTGGAAGCGAATGGGCACGGGGAACGGCAGCGTGACTCGCTCCATCAGTACGGCCAGGCCCTGACGGACCGCGAGCCCGCAGACGAGACCGAGTGCCGACAGCAGCAGGCTCTCGGCCAGTAGTTGCTGCAGCAGCCGGCCGCGACTGGCACCGAGCGCGAGGCGCACGGCCATTTCGTCGCGGCGTCCGGCCGCGCGTGCCAGCAGCAGGCCGGCGACGTTGACGCACGCGATCAGCAGCACGAGACCGACCACCGCCATCAGGACGACGGAGAACAGCATCAGCGCCTTCGAGTTGCTCGCCTTGATCCGACCGGGACCGCCCACCGGCGTGGCGCGGACGTCGCGCGCGAACGGGCCGCCGCTGCGCCCCTCTCGATCCAGTTGCGCGCCGAACGCCTCGGCACGGCTGCGCGTCGCCTCGACCGAGGTGCCCGGTGCCACCCGCGCGTAGGTCGCCAGCGAACTGGTGGGGCGGAACTGGGGCACGTAGAAGTCCGGCGAGAAGCCCATGCCGATCAGCGTGCGGTGACGACGTGGCAGCACGCCGACGACCGTGTACGCCCGTCCGTCGAGCCGCAGCGTACGGCCGATCGCCTCCGCCCGTCCGTCGAGGTGCTCGCGCCAGAACCGATGGCTCACCACCACGACGTCGCGCGAATCGTCAGCCGTGTAGCCGCGGCCAGCGGCCATCGGCACGCCGAGGCCGCCGAAGTAGTTGCGTGTCGTCTCCAGGCTGTACACGGGCCGGGTCTCGGTCCCCGTATCCCAGTTCAGCGACGACTCCTCACGCTCGCCGACCACGTCGCGAAAGACACCACTGACGCGTAGGGCTTCGACGATGTCGGGCCGTGAATGGCTGTTGCCGCCAAGCCGCAAGGCCATCCACTCGTCGGGCGCGGCGATCGAGGGCGTGCTGAGCAGCACGTCGGTGACCAGCGAGAAGATCGCCGTGTTGACGCCGAGGCCGAGCCCCAGCGACAGCAGCGCCCCGCACACCAGTCCGGGGCTGCGACGCAGCCCGCGAGCGGCATAGCGCAGGTCGCGCCACAGGTTCTCGACTGCGGCGAAGCGCCAGAGATCGCGGGCCTGTTCCTTGACGACGAGCGGGTTGCCGAACGGGATCGCGTTGCCGTGCTGTGCGGCCATCTCGCGATGGAATGCCATCTCGTGTTCGAGGTCGCGTTCGAGCTGACGGCGGCGGAGGAGCTTGAGGAAGAGGCGTCGCATGGGTACTCGCAGGGGACTGGATGGCTAGGGCTGACGCGCGAGCACGCGCTGGACGGCGAGGGAGAGACGCGTCCAGGTCTCCTCCTGCGTGGCCAGCAGCTTGCGCCCGTGCCGCGTGAGCTCGTAGAACTTCGCCTTCCGGTTGTTGTCCGACACACCCCAGCTCGCGCTGATCGCGCCATCGAGCTCGAGGCGGTACAGGGCGGGGTAGAGCGACCCCTCTTCCACGCGCAGCACTTCGTCCGACAGCAGGTGGATGGTCTGCGCGATCGCGTATCCGTGCAGCGAGCCGCGCTGCAGCGCGTGCAGGATGAGAAGGTCGAGCGTGCCCTGGAGCAGGGACGGGGTGGACGACTTGGCCATGGCTGGTCCCTCTGACGATCTAGGGGAGCCGATTGTTCCCTAGATCGTCAAGGGGACCCCGCCGTGCCACACTGCGATATGCGTACTCCCGTCCTGGTCCCGGCCCTCGTCCTGTCCCTCGGACTTGGCGCGTCCGCGCAGGCCCAGCAGGTGCCCTTCTCCCAGACGGTCGATGCGGGCGCCGCGCCGACCGTGGCCATCGAGACCACCCGCGGCCAGGTCGAGGTGACTGGCGCCGACGTGCCGCGCCTCGAGGTCGCCGGTACCGTCGTCGTCCGGCTCGGCCTGAACGTGCCGGCCGATGCGCTCGACCTGGCGCGCGCCGTGGCCAAGGCGCCGCCGGTGACGGTCACTGGCTCGCAGGTGCGCCTCTCGCTGCCGGCCGACGAGCGGGCGCGCCAGGCCGTCATCGTCCACTGGCGGGTGCGCGTGCCGCGCGCGGCGGCGGTGGACATCCGCACGGCCTCGGGCGAGATTCGCCTGTCGGACGTGCGAGGTGCCGCACGCGCGGACACCGGGTCGGGAGCGGTCAGCGTGATCGGCGCGACCGGCGGGTTGACCGTCGCGAGCCGGAGCAGCGCCATCGACCTCGCGCGCCTGGCCGGTGACGTGCGCGTGCGGAGCGGCAGTGGCAGCGTCCGCATCGCGATGTCGGGCCCTGGCGCCATCGACGCCGAGACACGGTCGAGCGCCATCGAGATCGACGGCGCGTCGGCCAGCCTGCAGGCGCGATCGGGGAGTGGCGCGATCGAGGTGGGCGGCCGCCCCACCGCCGACTGGCAGATCGAGACGCGTTCGAGTCAGATCCGCATCGAGGCGACGGGCGCCCCGGCCTTCAGGCAGGAC
>DATJTM010000209.1:0-5156 GCA_035503395.1 Luteitalea sp. | reverse complement strand
ACGGGGCCGGAGCTGGCCGACCAACTGGCGCGCAACAAGCCCCGCATCGCGGTCGGGTCGGGTGGTCGGCCGGGTGGCGCGGCCGACGGCACCACGTCGGTCTCGGTCACCGCGTGGATGATGCAGCCCGGTGACGATGCGGTGGTGGCCGATCGGTTGCACGCGCTCCTGACCGCGAAGCGACCGGCCCGCACCACCGACCTGAAGGCGCCCACCGTCGATATCACCGGCCGTTGGGACGTCGAGATTGCGTTCGCCAGCAGCACGAGCAAGCACACGCTCTTCCTCGAGCAGAAGGGCAACTGGCTGCAGGGCTCGCACCAGGGCGACTTCACGGTGCGCGACGTGGCCGGCATGGTCGAAGGCGGCGAGGTGGTGATCCGCAGCGTCGAGCGTCGACCCGGGTCGTCGATCACGTTCACGTTCTCCGGCACTGCGACCGGTGACACGCTGTCGGGTCCGATTCACATGGGCGAGTACCTGACGGCGACCTACAAGGCAACGCGTCATGCGTATCCGCAGCAGCGGACGCGCCTCACAGTGCCGCAGGGGCCGCCGTTGTCGTCGTAGACGGCCTTCGGCAGTCGGCCGTCGGCCTTCGGGGCGGTCGCGCGGCTGGACGCCGCGCGCCGACTTCGAGCACGCATCAGGAGCCTGCGCACGTAGGCGTCGAGCTTCAGCTCGACGCTCAGGACACAGAACTTCAGGACCGTTGCGCGGTGACTGTGCGGCCCGCTGTTCACATCGATCGATGTATCGAGACTCGACCGCACGTCGTCTACCATCGCCCGCATGAACGCAGAGGCGTACATGCGGCGGTGTCTCGAACTGGCCGCGATGGCTTCGTTCGCGGGCGATACGGCCGTCGGCTCCGTGATCGTGTGTGGCGACGAGATCGTGGCCGAAGGGATGGAGCGGGTGCGTGCGACGCTCGATCCGAGCGCGCATGCCGAGATCGAGGCCATCCGCGCCGCCTGCCGGCGTCTGCAGCGTACCGATCTGTCAGGGTGCGTGATCTACTCGACGGTCGAGCCCTGCGTGTTGTGCGGTTACGCCATTCGGCGCACGGGCATCGCCCACGTCATCTATGGCGTGCGAGCGGGACAGGCGGGTGCGTGCTCATCCGCGTACGCCATCCTGGCAGACCCCGACCTCGGCGGCTGGCCGGCAGTGCCGCTGGTCACCAGCGGCGTGCTCGCCGACGAGTGTCTTGCGATGCTGCGGCGACCGAAGGGCGCGGTGGCGGTGGATACGCCATCCTGAGACGGCGAGCGACTTGCAATGTCTCGGGCATGGATAACCGACGGCAATCTTCGCAACCCACCGACCGTGACCGTGCCGACGAGAACGCGCCCAAGCGCGCCGGCGACATCCTCGGTCTCTCCGACGCCGATCCGTCTGTGTCGATCCCGCAGGCCACCACCGACCGGAGCCCGGCGAACCTGAGTGATGAACCAGCGACGGCCTCGGTGACGCCACTGCGCCCCGCGAAGGGGGCCACAGGCATCGACATGGGGGCCGGCGGCAACGGCACCGACATCGAACCGGCCCGCGTGCGACGTCCGGACCCGACGTCGTAGCCGCAGATGAGCAGGCAGGCGCCGAACGTCAGGTTCGGCGTCCTGCTGCCCATCAGCCGACGCGTACCGCATCGCTGGCGGGCGCGCGTCGCAGCGTCAGCATGAGCACGCCCGTCAGCGCCGTTCCCAACGCCATCCACGCCAAGACCCCGGCATACGACCCCTGCAGGTCGAAGGCGCGCCCCATGACGATGGGGCCGACGGCGCCTGCGATCGCGTAGGCCGTCCAGGTCCACCCGTACAGCGTGGCAAACGATCGCAGTCCGTAGTAACGCGCCAGCAGGTAGGGCGTGACGTCGGACTCACCGCCCATCCCGAACCCGATCAGCACCGCCGCGACCACGCCCTGCCCCAGCGTCTGTGCCGACGACAGCAGCAGCACGCCGGCTGCGGCGATGCCCAGCAGCACGCAGGACACGTACGCGGCCCAGAACCGATCGAGGAACCATCCGGTCGACAACCGACCGACCAGGCTGGCCGCGCCGAGCGCCGACAGGGCCAGGGCCGCACCGCTCGCGCCGACACCCCGGTCACTGAGCAGGGCCGGCAGGTGGGCGAGTGCGCCGTTCTGCGCGATGGAACTGACGAAGAGCACGACCACGAGCAGCCAGAACAGGTAGGTGGCCAGGGCCGACCGCACGGTGGCGCCTGCGTTGGGCGCGCTGGCGCCGGAGACGTCGCGTGGCCGCTCTCGCACGAGTGCCAGAACGTTGGGCAATCCGATGGCCAGCACGCCCAGGCCGAGCCCGAGGTACGTGAGGCGCCACCCCAGCGCGCCGATCAGCCACTGCGCCAGCGCCGGCAACACGAGGGCGCCGATCGCGCCGCCGCTCATCATCACGGCGAGCGCCAGCCCGCGACGATGGCTGAACCACGTGGCGACCGCCCGTGAGTACGCCATGTGCGCAGTGCCGTTGCCGACGCATCCAAGCACGGCGCAGATTGCGTACAGCTGCCACAAGGCGCCGTTCATCGACCCGAGCGCGGCGAACGCGAGGCCGAAGATCGCGACGCACGGCGCGATCACGCGCACCGGGCCGAAACGATCCAGGGCCAGGCCCAGGAGCGGCGAGCACACCGCGATGCACATCGCCGCGATGCCGAACGCCGACGAGACGGCCTGGCGCGACCAGCCGAAATCCTCGGACAGCGGCTTCAGGAAGATTCCGAACGTGTAAACGAAGAGTGACGCGAAGCCGACGAAGACCCCGACCGAGGCGGCGCCAGCGACACGCCACCCCGGATAGCGCAGGTGATTCTCGTCGGTCGTACCTGTCGTGACGGCAGTCTCGTGCATGGGGCCAGAACCGTGCGTCCGCGTGTCGAGGCTGTCCGCCGGGACGGGTGCGGATCACGGGCGTGGCGGCAATGGTGTGTCACAGCCGGGGTGGCGCTCAATAGCTGGAACGCACTATCGGCATGACGCCAGAAGTTCTCGCTTTCCAGTACAGTACGGCACGGCCGACCGCGGCCCGCGACGGCCGTGATCCACTCCTATCACCTCGTCGAATTGCCGGCGCTCATGAGCGTCCGTACGCTCGTACGTCCACCAACGAGCGCGACGACTCCCGGGTTGCAGCACGCCGAGTGCGTGGTCCTCATGCGGTTCGGCGCGCCGATCGCATCACCCGCGCGGCTGCAACTGCGACGTCTCGCGATGTTCGCGCAATGGGACGACGAGGCGGCGCTCGACGCCTTCCTGCAAGGGGATGGACTGGGGCGCCGACTTGCGGACGGCTGGCACGTGCGGCTGCAGTACCTGCGCCGCTATGGCAGCTTGAAGGCCCTGGGCGACTTGCCGGAAAGGGCCGGCACCTGGGACGACGACGAGTCCATCGTCGCCGTGACCATCGCCCGCATGAAACTGCGCGAGGTGCCGCGCTTCCTTCGCTGGGGCCGGCCCGTCGAACTCCTGGTGGCCAACCATCCGGGCGCCGTGTTCTCGACCGGGTCGCAACGGCCCCCGCACACGATCTCGACGTTCTCGATCTGGCGGACGGTGCGTGAGATGAACGAGATGGTGCACGGCCGCAGTCCAGTGACCGATGCGCACGTGCACCGGGTGGCGATGGCGGAGCAGCGGCGCCGCGACTTCCATCACGAGTCGACGTTCATGCGCTTCCGCCCGCTGTCCGAGCACGGCACCTGGCAGGGCCGCCGCCTGTTGCCGCCAGCATCGGGCCAGCGACACATGTCATGACCCGCGGTCTTCGCGCCCTGGTCGGCACCTGCGGCGAACTCGTCATCCGCGCGCTGATTCGCGTGTGTGGTCGTCGATACGCGCCAGCCGAGGTCGCGTGGCTGATCGGGCCGACCGGCGGTGCGACGATCGGCGATCGGCCGTACGACGAGGTCGCACGCGCCGAGCGTCTCTCGATCGAGCGTCTCTCGACCACCGGCGGCCTGATCCCGGACTTCACCGTGCTCGCCAGTCCCGGGTTCGACCCGGATGCCGTCGACCCGCGCATCCGCGAGTTCTACGAGCACACCGCACGCTACCGTTTCGATACGTGGTCGACCACCTACTATCCCGGACGCCTCGGGCTGTGGCTGCTCGTGACCACGATCAGCCGTCGCGTCCAGCAACTGGATCTTCCACTCGACGGGATGGATACCGCCCGTGGCGTCACGAGCGAGATCATCCTGTTGCGCGACGCGAGCGGCGTCGTCCGCTACACCGGCTGGTTCCGGCAGCGTGTGCAGGACGGTCGCGTCCTCTTCACTGGTTTCTACATGACGCAACGGACGCCAACCGGCGACGTGCCATGCGTCAAGGCCGTCTTTCCGATGCCGGACGGCAACGCCACCGTGGTGTTGCGTCCGGTCAACGACGGCACGGGGTTCCGCCTCACGTCAGCCGGCACCGGATCTGGTGACGCCGGCTTCTACCGACTGCACCGGACCGGCGACGACGTGCGGATCTGGCGAGTCGGCCGGCTGCTCGATGCCTTCCATCTGTACGTCGATCGGGAAGGCTGCGTTCGCGGTGACCATGAGATCCGCTTCTGGGGGATTCCCATCATCACGCTGCACTACCGGATCATGCGGCGCGACATCGACTCCGTAAGCGCAGCCATACCCGTGTCACGGTAGTCGTGTGACGCGGCATGGCCGGCGATTCAAATGCCTGGGAGAAGCGGTGCCAGTGGCGCCGGCCAGATCCTGCGGTTCGTCGTCCATCGGCTCAGTGAGTCCGATTGGGTGGCCCCGAGCAATGCCTCACGGCTGTCATCGAGCAACGACTGCGTACCCGCGGTCGAGTCACGGGCCGAGTTGGCGTTCGCTCGCATCGCGGCAATCGTGATGCGCGACATCGCGATCGCATCGCCTGTGGAGGTGGCCCGACGCGCGTTCACCATCCGCCGATCATGTCCCGCGAAACGGCCCACCGCCATCGGGAGTGCGCCACCCGCGGTAGGGGCTGCCGCCTGAGGCGAAGGTACGCGGAACGAGCGGCTCTGAACCTGACCCGTTGCGCCGGGTTGCGCGCGTTCCCCGAGCGGGCAGCCCGGGAACGTCACGCCTGCTGTCGACTTCGGCAATCGTGGCCTGCGACTCTGTCACCGGGCTGGAGTC
>DATJTM010000208.1:0-2791 GCA_035503395.1 Luteitalea sp. | reverse complement strand
GCAATCAACCTGACTGACGGGTCGATCGACACCGATCCGTGACGCATCGCGTATTCGCAGCCGGTGTCTACTCTCGCGGCAGCGGGTGAGACGTCTTGCGCTGGGAGCCGGACGCTGATAGCCAAGCGCGACCTCACTGCGAGCGGGAAAGCATGGGAAGGGCCGTTACAGGTGGCGCCGCGACCGAGGGCTCCGGTCAAGCTGCGATCTTCGTGAAAAACCGTCGTACCACAATTGCCCGCCACCAAACGTCTACACGCCTGTATGCCGTCTTGTCTTGAGATCCGCGACAGGACGGAGCACCGATGACAAGGCCAGCCCCGCGATAGACGGAACCGCCGGGGCAGCGACCACCGCCGCAGTCACCACAGGTGTCACCAAGAGTGCAATCCGTCCGATATTGGCACCTGCCACCGTTCTACTCCTCTTGGAATCCCAGGCATGCCAAACGGCGGGCACACCACGCGTTATCCATGTGCCGTAATCACTGATGCTCAAAAGAGCGTGACCGACTCAAACGAAACCTGTCAGCGCACACCTGCACTACTACGCCGGCAAGGTTAAGACAACTTGCCTGCTGCATTATATGCTCGAAAACCCACGCCGCTCGTCGACGGGTCCACAAGTCCCGTGGACTGTCGGAAGGGATAGTGGGTGGGTCCTCGTCGTGCCAGTCTTCTCCCGCCTTAGCCGCGGGGTAGTCCACGCCGGCGCTAATCGCCTCCGCCCGGCCCCTCGAGCTCTGACGCTCGAGTCGAGGCTGCGGCGATCCATACACCGTCCGATAATGGATTCGTGCGCTGGCTCCGACGTGAAAGGACTACGTCTCGCTCACATCCGCCGCGTCGGCGAGCTCATTCCGCCGCGGCCAAGGCCGGCGTAGCGTCAACCCGTTCGAAGGCGACAACCGGGAACATCCTCGTCGTGCGATGCGAGTATCTCTCGAACTCAGGCGCAACCGCCGCCATCATGGCGAACAGTTCGTCGCGCTCGGCGCCTTCGGCGACACGAGCCCGAGCGGTGAAACGCTCGTCCGCGACTTCGAGCACGACAATCGGGTTGGCGACGATGTTGTGGAACCACTGCGGGTTCACCGGAGAGCTGCCCATCGACCCAATGATGACATATCGATCACCGGCCTTCATATGCACGATCGGCGTCGTGTAGCTTTTTCCCGACTTGCGCCCAGTGTGCGTGAAAAGAAGCGGCTGCAGTGGGCCCTCGCTGAACGCGGCAACACGGCCCCTGTTCTTTCGAAATTCGTCGATCGTGTTGGCATTCATCTCCTGCGCCCACTTGGCGAACGCCGCCTGATCGAACGTGGCAGTCTCTTCAGCATAATAGACGTCACCCAATGAATATCCCGTCCTCATTCAAAGATGAAAATGTCAACGTTTACGGCGCACACGGTGTGCGCGAACGTACACGCTTGACCCACGGGCGCCGCGCAACAAGCAGTTCGGGCGCTCGCGGCTGAGCACGATCGTCAATTTGTACGCAACGCACGCCCACGAGCCCCTGCGCTCGGCTCCTCGCCGAATGCTTCGAGTAGCTTGTTTGGGGCGTCGACGAGCTAGGCACGGACCAGAAGGCTTCGGATGACGCGCGTTTCTGATCGCATTCCCGCGCCACCAGCCCGCCGGTCGAGGACATCACACACGCCTCGCCATCGTCGTCACCAGGGGAATGGATGAGGCTTCAGCGCCGTCGTACGGTGGTGTTCGGTACGACCACGTCGACGCCGCCAGGTGCCTGATCCGCTCGCGACCATCGCCTCGACGTCGACCTCAACCGAAGAGTCGGAGAGCAAGGACGGCGCGTCGGTTCCACGCTTGGGACACCCTCGTAGACCGCATCCAGAGGTTCGCGTATAGCGGGAAAGTGCCACTGCCCGGGACCCATGTGCCGAAGACCTCGTTGAAGACGACATCACCGATCCCATCACGCGGCCCGTTTCGATTCCTCGTGTCGCTGGCGAGCACATACGACGACGGCAGCCAAGGGCCGTAACCAACGAAGCCGAGTCGGTCCCGCGGCGGACACTGGCTGTCTGCCGCAATGCTCCGTGTCGTGCGGTCGGGACCGCGAGCCCTGAGTTGGCGTCGCGCGTCCCTGAGCTCGGACTCGGGCGGACGGAGGACATATCAGCCGTGCGAGCCGGGGACGGGAGACTGGGAGGTGTCTCGGCCCCGGCTCGCGTGTTGACTGACGCCCCCCGGGGCATCTCAGCCGTGGGGGTGCTGACCTGTCTGTCTCGTTCGGCTGCTCCCAATGGAGCGTTGTCGCCGCGTGCGCCGAGAACTGCGGCCGCGGCTGGGCTTAGAGGACCTGCTGCTCAGGAGCGTCGAGTTGGACGTAGCCCACGCGACAGCACGTCGCAGTCGGACTCGCGGCAGCTGCCAACCAACAGGGACGATACTTGGCCCGCAGCGTGCGACGACGGTCATGGCAAGTAGTCGGAGCGATCGATCAGGTTCCGCACCAGTTCGCCGCGGAGGTGGCGAGCCACGTTGTCGGCCGCGCGCGCAGCCGCCTCGGTCAGCGACCCGGCGACGATCGCCGAGTTGTGTGGCGACCCGATCAGGTTGGGAAGGCTCAGGAGCGGTAGCCGCATGGCGAACGCGCGCTGTCGTCGCGGCTCCTGCCACCAGGCGTCGATTCCAGCCGAGAACGAGGGATTGCGCTCCAGGTGCGCGTACAGGGCGCCCTCGTCGATGATCGCTGCTCGGGCAACGTTTATGAGAATGGCGTCGGGCTTCATCAGCGACAGCTCGCGAGGTCCGATCAGCCC
>DATJTM010000207.1:0-20088 GCA_035503395.1 Luteitalea sp. | reverse complement strand
GGAGGCGGCAAGCCCGCGGGCTTCCTGGAAGCGCTGCAGCGCCTGCTTCGTCCGGTTGCCGGCCTGCCCATCCACGATGCCCGGCGAGAAGCCGGCCCGATCCAGTGCCACCTGCAGCGCCAGCCCCTCGAGGCCCTTCTGCGGAACGGGCGACGTCGTGGCCGGCGGCTGAGGCCCGGCCGCGGGCGGCGCCGGTGGTGGCGCCGGCGTCTGAGCGACGAGGGCAGTCGGGTGACTCGCCGCGAGCACGGTGAGGAGGCCGCTCAGCAGGCCTGCGCGCAGTTGACCACCGGCACCTGTCAGGACATCCATGGATGGGACTGGTGCAATCTCCCTGCCGTCGACTCTGCAGTGGTACGACCTTTTGGCCGTTTTCGGCGCTTCCGCCTCTTGCGCCGCCCGGCGCAGGTAGTTCATACTCCGCCCGCTCAATTCAACGAAGAGGTCGAACCCCGTCGGCAGACGGCGCACCGATGCGTGCTGCTGAAGAGTTCGACTGGTGCGACCACTTTCAGTCCCAGTCGGTGGGACGGGAAAGGCCCCGGAATGCGGATGCTGCTCCAACGTCAACGGTCGGGCATGCCACGGGTGTTGTTGGCCCTCTGGTGTGTCCTCGGCCTGGCCTCCACCTCGGCCGCGCAGGATCCGCGTGGCGCCATCGCCGGACGGGTCATCGACTCGTCGGGTGGCACCCTTCCAGGCACCACCGTGACGGTGACCAACACCGCCACCGGTACCGTCAACACGGCGGTCAGCGACGAGAACGGTCGCTACTCGATTCCCTTCATCTCGCCGGGCAGCTACGACGTCAAGGTCGAGCTCAATGGCTTCAAGCGCGCCGAGCAGAAGAGCGTCGAGGTCCGCATCGCCGACCGCCTCTCGCTCGACTTCACGCTGGAAGTCGGCGGCCTCGAGGAGACCATCCTGGTGACGGCCGGCGCGCCGCTGCTCGAGACGGGCACCGCGTCGCAGGGCCAGGTGATCGACGAGAAGCGCATCCAGCTGATGCCGCTCTCGGACGGCAACCCCTTCACGCTGACGCGCCTGGCCGCTGGCACGGTCTATACCGGCGACCTCAAGTTCTCGCGGCCGTTCGACAACGGCGGCACGTCGGCCATCACCTCGAACGGCGCCGCCGGCGGCAACGAGTTCACGCTCGACGGTTCCCCGAACATGGCCAACGGCCGCCGTGTGGCGTTCACGCCCCCGGCCGGTGCCGTCCAGGAGTTCAAGGTCGAGACCGCGACGTTCGACGCGCAGCAGGGCCACACCGCTGGCGCCACCGTCAACGTCACGATGAAGGCCGGCACCAACCAGTTCCGCGGCGACGGCTACTACCACCACCGCGACGAGTCGCTCGCCAAGAACGACTTCTTCCTCGAGCGCGCCGGCCGTCCGAAGGATCAGCTGAAGTACAAGCGCTTCGGCGGCACGTTCGGCGGTCCGGTCGATCTCGGCTTCTACAACGGCCGCAGCAAGACGTTCTTCTTCACGGCGATGGAGTGGCTCTACGACCAGTTCCCGGAACCGGGCCAGTTCACGGTACCGACCGAGGCGCAGCGCAACGGCGACTTCTCCGCCCTGCTGCCTCTCGGCATCCAGATCTTCGACCCGGCGACGGCCCGCCTCGAGAACGGCCAGGTCCGTCGCGATGCGTTCCCGGGCAACGTCATCCCGGCCAACCGGCTCAGCCCGGTCGCGCGCGAGATCCTGAAGTACTACCCGCTGCCCAACCAGGCCGGGAACGCGCAGGGCCAGAACAACTACATCGCCAACAACCCGCGCGGCGACGACTTCTACTCGGTCAACTTCCGCGGCGACCACCAGTTCAACAACAGCAACAAGACGTTCGTCCGCTACTCGCGCAACAGCCGCACGGAATACCGCGGCGCCTGGACGGGCGAGCAGAACGGCGCGCTGCCGACCGGCAACTTCCTGTTCCGCAAGAACGACGCCGTGACCGGCGACCACGTGTGGACGATCAACCCGACCACCGTGCTCAACCTGCGCGGCAGCTGGTCGAAGTTCCAGGAGCCGAACCTGCGGCAAAGCCAGGGCAACTTCGACCCGGCCACGCTCGGCTTCTCGTCGCAGACGGCGGGTCTCTTCGGAGGCGCCGAATACTTCCCGCGCGTGCAGTTCCCGAACGACATCTACTCGCCCCTCGGCGACTCGTTCGCCGGCGGCACCAACCTCGCCATCACGACCTTCCAGCCGACGGTCACCAAGTTCTTCGGTAATCACTCGGTGCGGGCCGGCTACGACTACCGCAGCTACAACGAGACGGCGACGCCGAGCTATCACGCGGCCGGCCGGTACGAGTTCAGCCGCGACTTCACCAACGGCGGCACCGGCCTGGCGACGGCGCCGATCGGCCAGGAGATGGCGTCGTTCATGCTCGGCTTGCCGACCGGTGCCAACAGCGCCATCGAGATCTCGCCGGCCCGCGACAACACCAGCGTCTACCACGGCGTGTTCATGCAGGACGACTGGAAGGTCAACAGCCGACTGACCGTGAACCTCGGCCTGCGTTACGAGTACGAAGGTGCGCCCACCGATGCCAACAACGCCAATGTGCGTGGCTTCGATCCCACTGCGACGCTGGCGGTCACCTCGGCGGCGCGCGCCCGCTACGCGTTGAGCCCGATCGCCGAACTCCCGGCTTCCCAGTTCAACCCGGTCGGCGGCGTGGGTTTCGCCAGCGACAGCAACCCGGGCTTCTGGAACGTCGACAAGAACAACTGGCAGCCGCGCATCAGCGCCGCCTACCAGATCAACGACAAGACGGTGCTGCGCGGTGGCTGGGCCATCTACACCGTGCCCCTGCTGTTCGACTACGCCGTCTTCCAGCCCGGGTACGCGCAGTCGACGCCGATCGTCGTGTCCAACGACAGCGGCCTCACGTTCCAGTCCAATCTCACCAACCCGTTCCCGAACGGCGCCGTGCAGCCGGCCGGCAACAGCAACGGCGTCAACACCTTCGTCGGCCAGAACCTCAATCGCTACACGACCAACGTCGACGCCCGTAACGCGCAGGCGATGCGGTGGGCCACGAGCGTGCAGCGCGAGCTGTTCGGCAGTTGGGTGATCGAGGCGGGCTACACGGGCAACCGCGGCTACGACCTCACGGTCGAAACCGACATCAACCAGATCCCGGTGCAGTACCTCTCGACCAGCCCGGTGCGCGACACCGCGCTGATCGCCAACCTGTCGCAGCCGGTGACCAACCCGTTCGCCGGCCTGCTCCCGGGCACCGGCCTGAACACCGCCAACGTCGCCCGCAGCCAGTTGCTCCGGCCCTACCCGCAGTTCACGCAGGTGCAGAGCCGCAACTTCGACGGCAGCAGCAACTACCACTCGGGGCAGTTCCGCCTCGAGCGCCGCTTCTCGGACGGCTACTCGTTCCTGGCCACCTACACGGTGTCGCGATTCCTCGAGCAGACCAACCCGCTCAACGCGCAGGACGCCCTCATCAGCAAGTACGAAGAGCGTCGCTCCGACGTCGACGTGCCGCATCGCGTCGTCCTGAACGGGATCGTCGAACTGCCGTTCGGCCGCGGCCGCAAGTTCGGCAGCAACATGAACGGCCTGATGAACGCGCTGCTCGGCGGCTGGAACGTCTCGGCGATCTGGCAGTGGCAGAGCGGCCGTCCGCTGACGATCGGCAACGTCTACTACAACGGCGACATCAACGCGCTGACGACCGACTATTCCGGCAACGTCGACCAACCGGTGTTCGACGTCAGCGGCTTCTACTTCCAAGACATCCCGGAAGCACAGCGCCGCAGCGACACGCGCATCCAGCTGGCCAACAACTACCGCACGCTGCCGAGCCGCCCGGCCAAGCTGCGCGGGCAGCAGCTGAACCTGATGGACATGTCGGTGGTCAAGCGCTTCGACATCACCAACACGGTACGCGCGCAGCTCCACTTCGAGGTGTACAACGCCACCAACCAGACGTTCTACGCCAATCCGGAGCTCAACCCGACCAACGCCAACTTCGGCCGCGTGACCAGCCAGAGCAACGTGCCGATCAACCTGCAGATCGGCGTGCGGTTGTTCTTCTGAGCTGAGTCGTCCACGACACAGCACAACTGCAAGAAGTTCAAAAAGTTCCAGAAGGGCAAGAAGAATGAACGGAGAGGGCGAACGGGCGATCAGCCTTTTCGCCCTTTTCGACATTTTGGTCCTTTTTGCCCTTTAGCCCCTTCTTGCACTTCTGGCCCTTTCCACTTTGACAAGGTGATCTGCAATGAACCGACGTGAATTCCTGACGACCACCGCCGCAAGCGCCGCCGCGGCTTCACTGGGCGCGCCGCTGACCGGCCTCGCCCAGGCGCCCGCGGCCGCCACGACCGGCAAGCGCCGCTACGCCATCGTTGGCACCGGCTCGCGCGGGCTCGGCATGTGGGGCCGTGGCCTGCAGCAGAAGTGGGGCGACGCGATCGAGTTCGTCGGCCTCTGCGACATCAACCCCAAGCGGGTCGAGATCGCGAAGCAGGCGCTCGGGGTGAACTGTCCGACCTTCACCGACTTCGATCGGATGGTCACCGAGACCAAGCCCGAACTGCTCACCGTCACCACCGTCGATGCCTTTCACAGCCAGTACATCGTCAAGGCACTCGATCGCGGTCTCGACGTGATCACCGAGAAGCCGATGGTGATCGACGAGACGCAGTGCCGCGCGGTGCTCGACGCCGAGCGACGCAACAAGCGCAAGATCAACGTCGCCTTCAACTACCGCTTCGCGCCCAAGCACGTGAAGATCAAGGAGCTGCTGATGGCCGGCGAGATCGGCCCGGTGCGCTCGGTGGACTTTCACTGGTACCTGGACACGAGCCATGGCGCCGACTACTTCCGGCGCTGGCATCGCCTCAAGGAGAAGAGCGGATCGCTCTGGGTGCACAAGGCTACGCACCACTTCGACCTGGTGAACTGGTGGCTCGGCGCCGACCCGGTCCGGGTCCAGGCCTTTGGCGACCTCAAGCGCTACGGCAAGGCGGGCCCGTTCCGCTCGACCAACTGCCGGCCGTGTCCGCACAAGGGCGAATGCAAATTCCACTGGGACATCACGCGCGGCCGCGGCAACGCGCTGTACGTCCAGGCCGAGGACGCCGACGGCTACCTGCGCGACGGCTGCGTGTTCAAGGAAGACGTCTCGTCGTGGGACACCATGACGGCGACGATCAAGTACAGCAACGACGCCATCATGTCGTACTCGCTCAACACGTACATGCCGATCGAGGGCTACGCGCTCGCCTTCAACGGCGACCACGGCCGCCTCGAGATCCGCGACTACGAACGGCAGCCCTTCCAGGTGGCCGACGAGACCGAGATCTGGCTCATCAAGAACTTCGGCCAGCGCACGCGGATCGAACTGCCCAAGGCCGAAGGCGGCCACGGCGGCGGCGACGATGTGCTGCGGGAGCAGATCTTCCGCAAGCCGTCCAACGTCGCCGAACACCTGCGCGTGCCCGACTCGCGGGCCGGCGCAATGTCGTGCCTGACCGGCATCGCCGCCCGTCGCAGCTGCGAAGAGGGCCGGCCGGTCGATATTGGCGGGCTGTTGAAGATCTGAGCACAGCGAAGTTCCAAGAGTTCGAAAAGGGCAAGAAGTTCGAGAAGGGCGAGAAGACCGGGGACAGGAGGGCCGAGCGGAGGTGTGCGGTGCTGGCACCGTCTCGTGGGCTTTTGGACCTCTTGGACCTTTCGTCCTTTTCGTCCTTTTTGAGCTTTTCTGTCCGTTTGCCCCTTTTGCCCTTTTGCCATGGCCCGGCAACGGCTACGCTGTGCGGCAGCCTCCTCCATCATGAATCGCCGAACCTTCCTCTCGTCCTCGGCGGCGGCTCTCGCGGCCGCCTCGGTCTCTCCCCTTCCCGCCGGTGCGCAGCCCGTTGCGCCCGCAAAGAAGCGTCGCTACGCCATCGTCGGCACCGGGTCGCGTGGTTCGGGCATGTGGGGACGCGGCGTCGCCCAGAAATGGGGCGACACCGTCGACTTCGTCGGCCTGTGCGACCCGAACCAGGCGCGAGCCGAAGTCGCGAAGGGGCTGATCGGCGCCACCTGCCCGACCTTCACTGATTTCGATCTGATGGTGAAGGAGGCGAAGCCGGACCTGGTCGCCATCACCACCGTCGACGCCTATCACGCCGACTACATCGTCCGCGCCCTCGACCTTGGCCTCGACGTCATCACCGAGAAGCCGATGACGACGACCGAGCAGCAGATTCAGGCGGTGATGGACGCCGAGAAGCGCAACAACCGCAAGATCATCGTCGGGCACAACATGCGCTTCGCCCCGGCCCATGTCCGCATCAAGGAATTGATGATGACCGCGCCGGTCGGGCCGATCCGGTCGGTGGACTTCCACTGGTATCTGGACACGAGCCATGGCACCGACTACTTCCGCCGCTGGCACGGCATCAAGGCCAAGAGCGGATCGCTGTGGGTGCACAAGGCGACGCACCACTTCGACTTCATGAACTGGCTGCTCGACGCCGAGCCGGTCCAGGTGCAGGCCTACGGCGAGATCAAGCGGTATGGCAAGGCCGGCCCCTACCGCCACACCCACTGCCGTCCGTGCCCGCACAAGGGCGAGTGCAAGTTCTACTGGGACATGACCAAGTCCGAGTCGGCCATGGCGCTGTACGGCAAGACCGAACACGTCGACGGCTACCTGCGCGACGGCTGCGTGTTCCGGCCCGAGATCACCACGTACGACACGATGACCGCGACGGTGAAATACAGCAACGAAGCGATCATGTCGTACTCGTTGAACGCGTACCTGCCGATCGAGGGCTTCTCGATCGCCTTCAACGGCGACCAGGGCCGCGTCGAGATCCGTGACTTCGCCAAGCAGCCGTTCGAGGTGCCGAGCGAGATGGAGGTCTACGTGATCAAGGCGTTCGGCACCCGCACGAAGGTCGACCTGCCCACCTCCGATGGTGAACACGGCGGTGGTGACGACGTGCTGCGTGACCTGATCTTCCGACGTCGCGAGGTGCCCGCGCACCTGAGACTGCCCGATTCGCGGGCCGGCGCGATGTCGTGCCTGACGGGCATCGCGGCGCGCCGCAGCTGCGAAGAGAACAAGCCGATCACCGTCGCGGATCTGGTGCGCCTCTGATGTCGGTGACCAGACGGACGTTCGTGTCCTCGGCCGCTGCGGGTGTCGCGGGTGGCCTCGTCGCCTCGAGTGGCGCGAGCGCGCAGTCGGCAGCGAGCCGCAATGGCGTGCTCGGCGCCAACGACCGGGTCCGCCTCGGCTTCATCGGCGTCGGCGGCATGGGGCGCTCGCACCTGAACAACTTCCAGCAGCACGACGACGTGCAGGTCGTGACCGTGTGCGACCTGTGGGACGTCAACCGGCTGCGTGCGCAGCGGATGACGGAGCGGCAGAAGACGGGTGCCGCAACCGTCGAGACCGACTTCCGTCGGGTCATCGACCGCAAGGATCTCGATGCCGTCGTCGTCGCCACGAGCGACCACTGGCACGCCATCCCGATGATCCTGGCCTGCCAGTCGGGCAAGGACGTCTACGTCGAGAAGCCGATCTCGCACAACGTCAAGGAAGGCCGCGCGATGGTGGACGCGGCCCGCAAGTACAACCGTGTCGTCCAGGTGGGCACCCAGCAGCGCTCGGGACTTCATTTCCAGGAAGCGATCAAGGTCGTGCAGTCGGGCACGCTCGGCAAGGTGCACCGGATTCACACCTGGAACGTCGGCAACAACGCGCCAGCCGGACTCGGGCGCCCGGCCGATGGGCCACCGCCATCCGGCATCGACTGGGACATGTACCTCGGCCCGGCGCCGAAGGTCCCCTTCAACGCCAATCGATTCATCTTCAACTTCCGGTGGTTCTGGGACTACGCGGGCGGGATGATGACCGACTGGGGCGTGCATCTGCTCGACCTGGCGCTGTGGGCCCTGAAGGAGAACGCCCCGAAGACGGTGTATGCGGTGGGCGGCAATTTCGTACTCGACGACAACCGCGAGACACCCGACACCATCGACGCGGTGTACGAGTTCCCCGGCGTGATCTGCACGTACAGCAATCGCACCGGCAACAGCTACAACGGCGCCGGCAAGGGCTACGGTATCGAGTTCTACGGCACCGATGCCACGTTGTTCCTCGACCGATCCGGCTTCGAAGTGATCCCGGAGTTCGGCGGCACGAAGACGGCGCCCAAGCCCCAGTACCTGTCCGAACAGGATCCGGTGGCGCCGGCATGGAAGCGTGAGTGGAACGCGCCGTCGAAGGGCCACGTGATGTCGATGCGGGCCGGCCAGTCGGACCAGAACCTCACCCACATCCGCAACTTCCTCGACTGCATGCGGTCGCGGCAGCGTCCAGCATCCGACATCGAGATTGCGCACCATTCGACCGCGATGTGCCTGCTCGGCAACGTCTCGTATCGCACCGGCCACAAGCTCACGTGGGATGCCGCGAAGGAGCAGTGCGTCGACGACCCGAAGGCCAACGCGTTGCTCACGCGCGAGTACCGCGCGCCGCACACACTGCCGACGGTGTAGGAACCACCCACGTAGCCTAGGGCCTGCCGCCTGCAGCCTACCTGCGGTCGTAGGCGGTAGGCGCGTAGGCTGTAGGCCCTGCAGGCTGTAGGCCCCACGAACCCTGATGACTCGCAGCTACCCACGCATCGCGGCGCTCAAGACCGCCGACCTCTTCAAGGCGCACGTCGCGTCTCTCGGCATCACGCTGCCGTTCGACGACGTGCTCGAGCGCGCGCCGGAATCGCCTCTGGCCGAGGCGACGACGACGTCGGCCGGCCTGGCGGGCAATCGTTTCAGCATCCTGCCGATGGAAGGCTGGGATGGCACGCCCGACGGACGACCGAGCGACCTCACCCTGCGGCGCTGGCGCCGCTTCGGTGAGAGCGGCGCGAAGTTGATCTGGGGCGGCGAGGCTTTTGCGGTTCGTCATGACGGCCGCGCCAACCCCAATCAACTGTGCCTCGGCCCGACGTCGGAGGCCGACCTGGTCGACCTGCGCCAGGAACTGATCGCCGGTCACGAGACGACCGGCCTCGACACACGCGACCTCGTCATCGGCTTGCAGCTCACGCACTCGGGCCGCTACGCCCGGCCTGATGCCGACAAGCGACCGAAGCCACTGGCGGCCTACCCGCATCCGGTGCTCGACCGGCGCGTCAGTCCCGACGGTCCGGTGCCGCTGCTGTCCGACGACGACCTCGACGACCTGACCGCCCGACTGGTGCAGGCGGCGGTGCTCGCGCAGCGAGCCGGCTACACGTTCGTCGACGTCAAGCATTGCCACGGGTACCTCGGACACGAGCTGCTGTCGGCGCGGACGCGCGAAGGGCGCTTCGGCGGCGACTTCGCCGGACGGACACGCCTGCTGCGGCAGACCGTCGAGGGCATCCGGCGCGATGCGCCGGGTCTGGCCGTCGGCGTCCGCCTGTCGGCGTTCGACACGACGCCGTTCCGCAAGGGCCCCGGTGACATCGGCGAGGCCGAAGCGTCACAGCCGGGTTACCCATATGCCTTCGGGCGCTGGGACGGCACCGCCGCCATGCCCGACCTGGCCGACACCCGCGAGTTCCTGACGCTGCTCGGCGAGCTGGGCATCGACCTCGTGTGCCTCACCGCCGGCAGCCCGTACTACAACCCGCACATCCAGCGGCCGGCGACCTTCCCGCCGTCGGACGGCTACCAACCGCCCGAAGATCCGCTCGTCGGCGTGGCCCGACAGATTGCCGTGACCGCGGCGCTGAAGCGCGAGTTCCCGCAGCTGCGCATCGTCGGCTCGGCCTACAGCTACCTGCAGGACTGGCTGGCCAACGTCGGGCAGGCGGTCGTTCGCAGTGGCGGGGCCGATTTCATCGGGCTCGGCCGCATGGTGCTGTCGTATCCCGACCTGCCGCTCGACGTGCTGCGAGGCCAGGCGCTGAAGCGCAAGGCGATCTGCCGGACGTTCAGCGACTGCACGACAGGGCCGCGCAACGGCCTGATCTCCGGGTGTTTCCCGCTCGATCCGTTCTACACGGCCCACCCCGATCACGCGCGCCTGAAGGCCGTGAAGGCGGGCGCATGAGCGGCTACGTGCCGGCAGCGACCACGGCCAGCACCGACGCGACGATCCCGCGCGGACCGCAGCTCACGGCGGCGATGACCGCCTTCTCCGCGCTGTTCGCCGTCGTCGGCATTGCGCTCTACGGCCTGCCGTTCTTCTACGATTTCTTCGTGAAGGACCTGGGCTGGACGCGCCAGCAGGTGACGTCGGGCAACGCCTACAGCAAGCTGATCATCGGCCCGCTCTTCGGCTACGTCGCGGGCTGGTTGATTGATCGCTACGGACCGCGACGTCTGCTGCTGGTCGGCATCCTGATGGCCGGCGGTGCGCTGATCGGCCTCGGTCAGGTCTCGACGTTGGCGGGCTTCTACCTGTTCTACGTCTTCAACGCGCTCGGCTACGTCTTCGGTGGCCCCTTGCCGGCGCAGGTGCTGCTCTCGCGCTGGTTCACGACCGGGCGTGGCAAGGCGATGGGGTTCGCGTACCTCGGCATCGGCATCGGCGGCACGGTGGTGCCGGGTCTGGCGTACTGGCTCACGACCACCTTCGGCTGGCAGCGTGCGCTGCAGGTGCTCGGCCTGCTGATGATCGTCATCGCGTGGCCGCTCGCCTGGTTCGTCAAGGACGCACCACCCGCCATGGCCTCGGGCGGAGCTGCGGCGAAGACGGCAGCACCGCCGTTGGGCGAAGTGCTCCGTTCCCCTGCCTTCTACCTGCTGCTCGTCGGGTCGATGTGTTCGATCGGCGCCGTCGGCGGCACGATGCAGAACCTCAAGCTGTATCTGAGTCTCGACCAGCACTACGGCCAGGGTGAGGTCGCCCGCATCCTCACGCTGGTGTTGGCCGGCAGCATCATCGGTCGTCTGCTCATGGGATGGCTCGCCGATCAGTGGGCCCGCAAGCACGTGATGTTGCTGATCTACGTGATCGTGGCGGCGGCGATTCCGCTGCTGTTGCTCGCCGACTCGTGGACGATGCTGCACGTGTTCGCGATCCTGTTCGGCATCGGTCTCGGCGGCGACTACATGATCATCCCGCTGATGGCCGCCGACCTGTTCGGCGTACAACGACTCGGGCGCGTGATGGGATTCGTGCTCACTGCCGACGGTGTCGCCGAGGCGTTC
The DNA here is from genome assembly GCA_035503395.1 of Luteitalea sp. Taxonomy (GTDB): domain Bacteria; phylum Acidobacteriota; class Vicinamibacteria; order Vicinamibacterales; family Vicinamibacteraceae; genus Luteitalea. The sequence continues at coordinate 8,910 of DATJTM010000207.1, read as the reverse complement.
TCGCCGATGCTCGTCGCCGGCCTGCGCGACCGCATGGGCAGCTATCGGCCAGGCTTCCTGTTGCTGATGACACTGGCCGCGATCGGCGCCGGCGCGGTCCTGCTGTTGCCCAAGAAGCAACACGCGTAGAGAATTTCAGAATTTCAGATCTCAGAATGTCATCACCACCTCCACACTTCGAAGGTTGGGGGTGCTGGTTGAAATTCTGAAATTTGAAATTCCGAAATTGAGAGTGCTCCCCATGGACCGTCGTGACTTCATTCGTTCGACCATGCTGACCGGCGCGGCCGCTGGCCTCGGCAACGTGGTGCCGGCGACGGCCAGGACGCGCCAGGTCGCGCCATCCGATCGGTTGCGCCTCGGCTTCATCGGGACCGGCGCGCGCGCGCAGGAACTGATGGACGCCTGCGCAGCAGTGCCTGGCCTGCAGGTCGTGACCTTGACCGATGCCTATACGGGTCGCGCGGAACGGTCGCGGGCGCGGACGGGCGGCACCGCGTCGATCGTCGCCGACCATCGGACCGTGCTCGACGACCGCACCGTCGATGCCGTCTTCATCGCGACGCCGGATCACTGGCACAAGACGATGGCGGTGGCGGCGCTCGACGCCGGCAAGGACGTCTACATCGAGAAGCCGCTCACCTATACCGCCGACGAGGGCCGCGACATCATCGCCGCCGTCCAGCGCACCGGCCGCATCCTTCAGGTCGGCAGCCAGGGTGTGAGTTCGGCGCAGCAGATCGCCGCGCGCGAGATCGTCAGGAGCGGGCGACTCGGACAGATCACGCTGGTACGCGCCAACTACAACCGCAACAGCGCCGGCGGCGCGTGGCTGTATCCGATCCCGCCCGATGCCAGCGAGCGCACCGTCGACTGGACACGCTTCCTCGGGTCGGCCCCGAAACGTCCGTTCAGCCTCGAGCGCTTCTTCCGCTGGCGCTGCTACTGGGACTACTCGGGTGGATTGGCCACCGATCTGTTCGTGCACCTCACGACCTGGATTCACTACGTGCTCGACGTGGAGATGCCGACGCAGGTCGTTGCGGCCGGTGCCACGCATCGCTGGAAGGGCACGCACGAAGTGCCCGACACCATCGACGCGATCCTCACCTATCCGCAGGGATTCACGGTGACGCTTGGCTGCACGCTGAACAGCACCGGCGGGCAGGAGGGCGTCAACATCTACGGCACGAAGGGTGCGCTGCACCTCACGGATGACGACATCCGCTTCACGGCGGAAACCGGCGGCGAGAACAACCGCTGGGTGGTGCGGTCGTGGCCGGAAGCACTGGAGCGGGCGTACTACGCCGACCCGAAGAATCAGGCGATGGAAACGCCGGCGCTGCAACCGCAGCACAAGGTCGCCACCAGCGAGTCGTGGACGACGAGCGGTGAAGACGCCACCGTCTCGCACGTGCGCGCGTTCGTCGCTGCCGTCAAGTCACGCACGCAGCCGGTCGAAGACGCCCGGGTCGGCCATCACGCCGCCGCTTGCGCGCACATGATCAATCAGTCGATCCGGGAGAACCGCACCGTGAGGTGGGATGCGGCGAAAGACACGGTGGCCACAGCGTAGGGGCCGCCACAGCAAAAGGTCGAAAAGGTCGAAAAGTTCAAAAAGAGCAAGAAGTCAGGCAAGGACAGAAGGACGCAACCATCCCGCATCATCGCAGCAGCAGCACGCGCTGACAGCAGGACGTTCCGCGCTGCAATAGGCCGTCCTTCTTGATCTCTTGGCCTTTTCGCCCTTCTTACTTTGGCAGCGTCACGGTCGCTCTACAACAATCGTCTCGCAAGCACACCCCACACCGCATACGCCAGCCGGCGCCGGTGGTGACGGGCGATCGGGCCGTTCCAGAACGGGGCCTGCACGATCTCGACACCCGGAGGCATGTCGCCCAGTGGCAGCGGATGCTTGTCTTCGGCTGCGTACCGCGCGATCACGTCGGCCCCTGGACGGGCCGCGTTGAAGAGCACCGTGTCCACCGGCCGGCCGATCGCCTCCCCGATCTGGCGTACGGCATCGCCGGCCGTGAATGCCGACATGCCGCTTCCTTCGGTGAGCAGGTTGGCGACGAGGACGACCGGCCCTTCGACGCCGGCGATCGCTTCACGCACGCCCTCCACCAATAACGGCGGCACCAGGCTCGTATAGAAGCTGCCCGGCCCGATGATCACCGCGTCGGCCCGGCCGAGCGCGTCGCGGGCAGCGGGATGAATCTGCACCGGCGGCGACAACCAGATGCGGCGCACGAACCGGCCTTCCGCCTGCCCGGCGTCGACCTCGACCTCGCCGCTCGTGGTGCTGCCATCGTCGTACTCGGCGCACAGGCTGGCGCGCTCGGTGCTGATCGGCCACACGTACCCACGGCAGCCGAGCACGGCGCGCAGGCCATCGACGGCGGCCTGGAAGTCGCCACTGAACTGCTCCATCATCGACAACAGCAGGTTGCCGCCCGTATGCCCGCCGAGGCGACGATGCTCGAGCGTCGGCAGGCGGGTCAGCAGCACGCGGCGGGCCTCGCCTTCGTCGCGGGCCAGGGCCAGGGCGCACTTGAGCACGTCTCCCGGAGGCAGGACGCCGAGTTCGTCGCGGAGCACGCCGGAGCTGCCGCCGCTGTCGAACATCGTGACGATGGCGTGGACCTGCAGCCAGGGGTTGGTCTTGAGGCCGCCCAGGAGGCTGGGCAGTCCAGTGCCGCCGCCGAGGCAGCCCACGTGCAGTTCACGCAGGCGCATCGCGGCAGATTGTGCCCCGCCGTCGGTCGCGGGGCAACTCCGCGACCGGACGAGGCGTCATTAGCAGGGCATGCCGCCGATCCTGCCGCTGCTGACGACTGGCCTCGTCGCCCTCGCCGCCCTGATGGTCGCGGTATGGGGGCTGTCCGTGTGGCTCCGGAACGCCGGCATCGTCGACGTCGCGTGGGCTGCCATGTTCACGCCACTGGCGGTCGTGTATGCCGCCCTCGGCCACGGCTGGCCCCCGCGCCAGGTCCTGCTCGTCGTGATCGTTGCGGTGTGGAGCCTCCGTCTCGCCGGGCACCTCCTGGTTCGCGTGCGCGCCGAGCATCCACGGGAGGACTCGCGCTACGCCGCCCTGCGGGCCGGCTGGGGCGACAACGCCAACATCCGGATGCTCCTGTTCTTCGAAGTCCAGGCGCTTGCAGCGCTCGTCCTGTCGGTGCCCTTCGCCATCGTCGCCGTCAATCCGACGCCTGCCTTCGCCGGTCTCGAGTGGCTGGGCGTCGTGGTGTGGGCGGCAGGCGTGGCCGGCGAGGCGACCGCCGATTGGCAGCTGGCGCGCTTCAAGCACGACCCGGCACACCGCGGTGAGGTGTGCCAGGAGGGCCTGTGGCGCTACTCACGACACCCGAACTACTTCTTCGAGTGGATCACCTGGTGCGGCTTCGCACTGGTCGCACTGGGATCCCCGGGCGGCTGGCTGGGGCTGCCCGTCGCGCCGCTGATGTTCTACGTGATGCGATACGGCACCGGCGTGCCGCATGCGGAAGCCTCGTCGCTCCGGAGCCGTGGCGACCGCTACCGCGCGTACCAGCGCACCACGAACGTCTTCGTCCCCGGGCCGCGGCGCGCCTGATGTCGACGGCGGAACAGATCATCGACGCGCTCCTGGATCGAGGGGTCGTACCGGACGCGATCATCCGGGCCGGCATCCGCCGCAACCTCGCTGCCCGGCTGCGGACCGAAGCCCGCAGCGGCGCCGCGTCGGTCCACGCAGCCAAGATGGCCTGGGTCTCGGCGCTCCGCCGATCGCCCATCGCCATCGCGACCCACGACGCCAACCGACAGCACTACGAGGTCCCGGCGGCCTTCTTCGAAACCGTCCTCGGATCGCAGTTGAAGTACAGCAGCGGGTTCTGGCCGGAGGGCGTCACCACACTCGATGCCGCCGAACTCGGCATGCTCGCGCTGACCTGCGAGCGCGCCCGTCTGCAGGACGGCCAGTCGATTCTCGAACTCGGGTGCGGCTGGGGCTCGTTGTCGCTCTACATGGCACAGCGATTCCCACGCGCGACGATCACCGCCGTCTCGAACTCGTCGACGCAGAAGGCGTACATCGACGGCAAGGCCGCCGAGCGCGGCATCGGCAACCTGCGGGTCATCACGGCCGACGTCAATGCGTTTGCCCTCGACGGGCACGTCGATCGCGTCGTCTCCGTGGAGATGTTCGAGCACCTGCGCAACTACGAGGTGCTGCTGCGCCGCATCGCCGGTTGGCTGGCGCCGCGCGGCGAGTTGTTCGTCCACATCTTCACGCACCGCGATTACGCCTATCCCTACGAAGATCAGGGGCCAGGCGACTGGATGGCTCGCCACTTCTTCACCGGCGGCCAGATGCCGTCCGACGATCTGCTGCTCTACTTCCAGGACGACCTGCGCCTCGACCAGCACTGGCGCCTCGACGGCACACACTACGCGCGCACGTGCGAAGCGTGGCTGTCGCGCATGGACGCGGCCGAGCAACGCATCTGGCCGATCTTCGCCGAGACGTATGGCCCCGAAGCCGTGACGCGCTGGTGGTCGCGCTGGCGCATCTTCTTCATGGCCTGCGCCGAACTCTTCGCGTATCGCGACGGCAACGAGTGGATGGTCTCGCACTACCGATTCGTGCGGCGGTGACGCAGGGCAGCCGACGGCCTTCGGCCTACAGCCTACCCGTCTAGCGACTGCCGACCGGCCGACTGCCCACTGCCGTCGACCGCCGACTGCCGACTGCCCACGGCCGTGAGTTCCCGACTGCCGACCGGCCGACTGCCGACTGCCGAGTTTCCCCAACCCGCTACAATCCGCTCATGACTGCGCTGCAGGCGGCGGGCCGCCTCGCCGACGATCTGGCCGGCATCTTTGGAGCGCGCCTGCGGGCAGTGCTCGTCTACGGCACGCATGCACGGCCACACCCACGCACGGTGCAGGCCGCCATACAGACCCTGGCGCTCGTGGAACGTCTCGAATACGCCGACCTCTCGGGAGCCGCCGACAAGGCCGCGCGCTGGCAGGCGATTGGCCTCGACATGCCGCTGCTGCTCCCGGAGTACGAGTTCCGCAACAGCCTCGACGCGTTTCCGCTCGAGTACGGCGACATCCTCGCCCATCACATCGTGATCCGCGGCGAGAGCCCGTTCAGCGGGCTGTCGGTCGCCCCCGAGGACCTGCGCCGCGCCTGCGAGGTCAAGATTCGCGCGCACGTGATTCACCTGCGCGAGGGCTTCCTGCTGACCGGTCAGCGGCCGCGCGCCGTCGCCGACCTCGTGCTCGCCTCGGCCGGTCCCTTCGCCTCGCTGCTCGAGACGTTCGCGCGCGTGTCGGGAGCGCCGCCTCAGACGCCGCCAGATGCGCAGGCCGCGCACGTCAATCGCGTCACCGGGCTCGATCGCGCGTTGATCGCCCGTCTGCTCGCGCTCGAGGAAGACCAGCGGCTCGACGACGCCGAGGCCGTGACGCTCTACCCGGCGTATCTGGACCTCGCACAGGATCTCGTCCGGCTGATCGACGGCTGGCGGGTGGAGGCGACGCACGCGTGAGCGATCGCCGACCGTTCGTCCTGGTGCTCCTCACCTGGGTCTGGCTGTGCGTCCTGGCTGGCACGGCGGGGGCGCAGGAGGCGCTGCCGCCACTGACGCAGCCCGTCAACGACTTCGCCAACGTCATCGACGACGCGAGTGAGGTGCGGCTGGACGCGCTGATCCGCAAGCTGCAGGCGGCGACCGGCGACGCGATCATCGTCGCCACGCGCCCCGGCATCGCGCCGTTTGCCGACGAGCGCGAGCTCGCGGCGAAGTGGTTCGAGAACGGCGGCCGCGGCATCGGCGGCAAGGAGAAGGACGGCGGCGTCCTCTTCGTGCTCGTGCCCAACGACCGTGCCGTGTGGATCGAGGTCGGCTACGGCCTCGAGGGCGCGATCACCGACGGTTTCTCGGGGAGCACGAGCCGCAACCTGATGGCGCCGTACTTCCGCGAAGGGCGCTACGGCGACGGGTTGTACGCCGGCGTGACGGCGGTGGCCCAGCGCATTGCCGAGGAGCGGAAGGTGTCGCTTGGCGACCTGCCCGCTGCTGAACGCCCGATGGCGCGGCGCAGCAGTCGCGGCATCCCGTTGTGGGCCATCCTGCTGCTCTTCTTCGTCGTCATGTGGCTCTCGAGCCGTGGTGGCGGCGGTCGCGGGCCTGGCGGGCGCCTGCGACGCGGTGGCTCGATGTGGGGACCGGCGTGGAGCGGCTGGGGCACCGGCATCAGTACCGGCGGCTTCGGCGGCGGCAGTTTCGGTGGAGGCAGCTTCGGCGGCGGTGGGTTTGGTGGCTTTGGCGGCGGGATGAGCGGTGGTGGCGGCGGTGGCGCGCGATGGTGATGCGGTACGCTGAAGCAATGATCGTGGAAAGGGAGACGCTCTCGTGAACCGACGGACGTTCTGGCAGCACGCGCTGATGATCGTGGCCCTGTCCTCGTTGACGGGCTGCTCGTACAACTCCTTCACCGGACAGCAGGAGGCCATCAAGGGCTCGTGGTCCGAAGTCGAGAACCAGCTGCAGCGGCGCAACGACCTGATCCCGAACCTGGTCAGCACGGTCAAGGGCTTCGCGGCGCAGGAAAAGGAGATCCTCGACCGGATCGCGGCCTCGCGCGAGAAGCTCGCCGGTGCGCAGACGCCGGCCCAGAAGATCGACGCGGCCAATGAGCAGAGTTCGGCCCTGGCGCGCCTGCTGGTGGTCGTCGAGAACTATCCGCAGCTGAAGTCCAACGAGAACTTCATGCGGCTGATGGACGAACTGTCCGGCACCGAAAACCGCATCACCGTGGCGCGTGGCCGCTACAACGAGAAGGTGCAGGCCTACAACGCGCTGCGCCGGCGGTTCCCGTCCAACATCACCGCCAAGATGTTCGGCTTCGAGGAGTGGAAGTACTTCGAGGCGCCCGCTGCGGCGCGCGAAGTGCCGAAGGTCGACTTCTCGCCGAAATGAACGCGCGTCCCCTGACGGTGGCCGCCTCGGGCGCGGCCGCCGGCCTGGGTCTCTGGGCCTCCCTCGGATCAATCGATCGCATCGCGGCCCCACTCGGCGCCGTGCGGGTGGCGATGCTGCCATCGCTCGCCATGCTCGCCGCCTGCGTGGCTGCGGGCATCGCGGCCGGCCTGCTCGTCTGGTTCGTGCTGCAACGTCTCGGCTGGGGCGATCGCGCGCACGCACCGATCGTGGTCCTTGGCGGCAGCGCAGTCCTCCTCCTGCCGTACCTTCCCTGGATCGCCGACGCCTGTCCGGCCGTGATGCTGCTCGCCGGCCCCGGCAGTCGCCTGGCGCTCGGGGTCCTCGCTGGTCTCGCCGTCTGGGTCGCGGTGATCGAGCGTCGCACCGCGGCTTTGCCCGCGCCGCCGGCCGCCTCGGCCACGGCTGGTGAAGCGCTCGCGCGACGTCGCCGATGGACGACCGCGATCCTGCTCGCCAGCGTGGTGTCGTCGGGGCTGCTCGCCTCACGATTCACGCGCACCCCGCTCTTCCCCGGCGGCGACGAACCGCATTACCTCGTCATCGCGCAGAGCCTGTGGCGAGATGGCGATCTGCGGATCGAGAACAACCACACGCGCGGCGACTACGAGGAATACTTCCATCGCGGCTTGACGCCGCACTACCTGACGCGCGGCGTCGATCGGCAGATCTACTCGATTCATCCGATCGGCATGCCCGTGCTGATGACGCCCGTCTACGCGGCCGGCGGTTATGACCTCGTGGTCAAGGCGCTGGTGCTGCTGGCGGCCGTCGCGATGACGTCGGCGTGGCGGCTGGCGTGGGCGGTCACCGGATCTGCGTCGTCGGCCACACTCGCGTGGGCGGCATTGGCACTCGGCGCGCCCTGGATCTTCAATACCTTCGCGGTCTACCCGGAAGTGCCGGCCGCCTGCGCCGTCGCGCTCGCCTTCGCATGGACGTCGGGCTGGCACGCCGAGCGCGATGCGCACCGGCACCCGCTCGACGTGCCCCTGTGGCGATGGTGGGCGGCCGGCGTCGCCATCGGCACATTGCCGTGGTTCAGCACGAAGTACCTGGTGATGGCAGCACTGCTCGGCCTGGTCTCGCTGGTGCGCGCCTGGTGGCCGCTCCCGGTCGGACCAGCGCGACGCGCGGCGGTGATCCGGACCATCGCCGTCGGCCTGCCCAATGTGGTCAGCGTTGCCCTCTGGTTCCTGTTCTTCAAGATGATCTGGGGGACGTGGTCGCCAGCGGCTCCGTATGGCGCACAGCGTGAAACGCGCCTGGCGTATCTGCCATCGGGCGGTCCAGGCCTGCTCTTCGACCAGGAGTACGGCATCGTCGCGTTCGCGCCGGCGTTGCTGATGGTTCTGCCGGGCCTGTACGCGTTGTGGCGACAACGGGGCGAACGCCGCCGCCTCGCCACCGAAATCATGGTGGTGTTCGGCGGCCTCCTCGTCGTGGTCGGCGCCTTCCACATCTGGTGGGGCGGTAGCGCCATCGTCGGCCGTCCGCTGGTCTCCGCGTTGCCACTGACGCTGCTGCCGGTCGCGGCGCACTTCAACGCCTGCCGGACCCAGCCGCTGCGACGGGCGGCGCAGCGCACCCTGGTGGCGATCGGCGTCGCCGTCACTGTCCTTCTGTCCGTCGCGCAGGACGGGCTGTTGCTCGTCGCCGGCCGCGATGGCACGTCGCAGGTGCTCGACTACCTCGCGCCGTCGATGCCGCTCTCCACGCTGCTGCCGACGTTCCTGCGCCAGACGCCCGCACAGGCGATCGTGTTCGTGCTGCTGTGGGGCGGCGTGGCGCTGACTGCCGGCTGGCTGCTCGGTCGCCGACATCGCGCCGGCATCGGCCACACCGGTGAACTCCACGTGCCGGCCCCCGCGGCTGGCGCGGTGCATCTGGCCGCCTGGTGCCTCATCGTCGC
>DATJTM010000206.1:0-5940 GCA_035503395.1 Luteitalea sp. | reverse complement strand
GTGGAGGTCAGCCGCATACCGCTCGCGGCGGCCAGGCTCATGGCCAGCGCGGCGACACCAGCGGCAACGGCGGTCCAGAGACCGCCGAGAATCGCGAGCGCGAGTGCAGTTGACGCGGCCACAACCGCCATAGGCGCCATCGTCACCGGCGGGTGGGTCGCGACATCGATAGCCGTGCCGAGCAATTCGGCGGCCAGCATCAGCCGCAGCACCGCGAGTCCGGCGCCGACCGGGCCCTCGGGAAAGCTCGGAATGTATCGAGACAGGTGCGCGCCCCCTTGCGGCGGCCCGCAACGGACCGACGCAGTCGAGCCTAGCCGAGCGCTACGACAGCCTCCATCCCGCACACCGGGGGCGCTTCCGTACCTCCAAGGAGGTACATACCTCGTCAAAGGCAGAAGTCAGAAGTCTCAAGTCAGAAGCAGTTGCAGAACGTCAGTCGGCAGTCGGCAGTCGGCAGTGGCTTACAGGTAGGCTGTAGGCCAAAGCCCGTAGCCTGTAGGCCACCGCGTTCGGTAGTCGGCAGTCGGCAGTCGGCCGTCGGAGAGTCGACGGGGAGTTACAGGTAGCCGGTAGCCTGTAGCCCGTAGCCTGCAGGCCACCGCGTTCGGCAGTCGGCGAGTCGGCGAGTCGGCGAGTCGGTAGTGGCTTACAGGTAGGCTGTAGGCTGTAGGCCTCTCTATATCTCGATGATTCCCCGCCTGAGCGCGATGGTGACGGCTTCGGTGCGGTCGCGGGCCGCGAGCTTCTCCATGATGTGTTTGAGGTGCACCTTCACCGTCTCCTCGGTGATGGAGAGGCGGACGCCGATCTCGCGATTGCGCGTGCCGGTGGCCACGTGGCTCAGGACTTCACGTTCCCGTGGCGTCAGTTGCTCGTCGCCCAGGTGCTGGGCCAGACGGTCGGCCACCTCGCTCGCCACGCGCTTGCGGCCAGCGTGGACGTCGCGAACGACGGCAACGAGTGCCTTCGGCGCCAGCGTCTTGAGCACGTAGCCACGCGCGCCGGCCGTGAGGGCCCGCTGCACTTCGACGTCGCCCTCGAACGTCGTGAGGATGACGACGCGGGCGTCGGGGAACTCGGACCGGATGGCGATCAGTGCGTCGATGCCGCTCATGTCGGGCAGCCGCAGGTCCATCAGCGTCACGTCTGGCCGATGCGTGCGGAACGCCTGCAGGGCCTCCGCCCCCGTTGACGCCTGCGCCGCCACTTCCACGTCAGGGGCCGAATCGAGGACGGCCGCCAGCCCCTCACGCAGCAGGGGATGGTCATCGACGGTCAGCACGCGGATGCTGCCGCTCACGACCCGCTCCCCGACGTCGCACGAATCCGCCAGCGGCGCGACGTGTGCCACCAGCGCTTCGCCGCCGGCAGGTCGGTGGTCACGAAGGCGACGGCCGCCGGTACGACGAGTTCCACCTCGGTACCCGCGCCTTCGCGACTCAACACGCGAACCGTCGCGCCGATCGACTCCGCTCGCTCCTGCATGCCGGTCAGCCCCCAGTGTCCCTCACGTCCATGGCGCCGCATCGCATCGTCCATGCCGCGCCCATCGTCGCGCACCGACAGGCGGGCGGCCCTCGCGTCGTACGACACGGTGACGACGATCGCCGAGGCGCCGGCGTGCCGCAACGCGTTCGCCAAGGCTTCCCGGCCGATGCGATAGGCCTCGTCGCGCGCGATTGGATGCCACGCGCGCGGCTGGCCTTCGACCACGATTCGGACCGCGGCAGCCGACGACGGCGCCAGTTCGACCGGCACGCGCGCCAGGGAGCGCTCGAGATCGTCGGCAACATCGGCACGCAGCCCGCGCACCGCCGACCGTCCCTCGTCCACCACTCGCGTGAGCAAGCCGAGCACGCGGTCGAAGGCGGGACGCGAGGCGGCTTCGTCCGGCAGGCGATCGACCGCCAGGTGAAGCTGCATCGACGCGGCGAGGCATCCCTGCAGCAAGGTGTCGTGCAGGTCCTGCGCCACACGCGTGCGTTCGGCGATCCTCGCCTCGAACTCGCGCGTCATCCGACGGGCAATCCGACGCAGGCGCCATCGGTACATCCCGGCGGCACCGGCCGACAGCACAATCGCGATCAACCCCGCACACCACCACGTCTGCCAGAACGCCGGACGGATCGTCACATCAAGGCGCGTTTCCGGCCCAGCGCCGCCGCGGTCGTCGACGGCCATCACCCTGAACGCGTAGGCACGTGGTGACAGGTTCGTGTAGGCCACGGTGCGACTGTGGGTCGGCGCACTCCACTCGGCGTCGAAGCCGTCGAGTCGGAACCGGAAGAGCGTCCGCTCCGACAGCGCCACGCCATCGTCGTCGAAGGTGATGGTGAGACGGCGCGTGCCGGCCGGCACGATGCGCGAGGCCGGCCCGTCGAGCACCGCGTCATCGGCAACGACACTGTCGATGCGCGTGTGAGGCTGCCGCGACGGCCGCCGGTCGAATGCGGCGACGTCGACCGACGACAGCCCGCGCGACAGGGACAGCCACACCCTCGCTCCCGAGTCGCGGACCACGGTACGGTGCCGCGGCACACCCTCGGTGCTGGGCAATCCATCGGACAGGTCGAACCGTTGCAGGTCGGTTTCCGCGAGACCCGGGCTCTGCAGTCGATCGATCGCGACCCGCACGACGGCGTCTGCCGTCGTGATCCAGAGGTGTCCCGTCACATCGTCGGACATGCCCAGCACCGGCGACGTGAGCACCGGCACCGGCGCCACGCCACGCACGCGGCCCTGGCGACTGAAGGCAAGGCCGGACGACGTGCCGATCCACATGGTGCCGTCGCGATCCGCCAGCAATGCCGACACGTCGGCCGCCGGTAGTCCATCGCGTGTCGAGAGGATGCGCCACGACCTGCCGTCATGGACGGCGACGCCGGAGGGCGTGCCGACCCACAGGCGTCCGTCGGGCGTGTGTGCCATCGACGTCACGGTGTTCGACGGCAGGCCATCGGCGCGGGTGAACGTCGTGATCGCGCCGTCGTGCAACCGGCTCACGCCGGCACTGAGCGTTCCGGCCCAGACCGTGCCGTCGGCCGGGGTATGCACCGCGTACACGCTGTTCTCCGCCAGGCCCTGCCGCGCCGTGATCGACTCGACGCGAACCGCGCGCCCCTCGACACGAATCCGTGACAGGCCGCCGCGCTGCCTGCCCACCCACACACCGTCGGGAGCCGGGGCGATCGAATACACGACGTCGCGGGAGAGCGCCGCGTCGCCGACGTCGTGTCGCCGGCCGTCGGCCAGCCAGTGGAGCCCGCCGGACGGGGGCGCCAGCCACACGCGACCCACACCATCGACGGCGATCGGTCCAGCCCCGCCAGCCGGCAGTCCCTGTGCCGACGTGTAGCTGGCGAAGACGCCATCACGCACGCCAATCATGCCGCGCGACGTGCCGATCCAGACGGTGCCTTCGCGGTCCTCGAACACCGACGTCGCATCGCCGTGCCGCTCGACATCCCACGGCAGCCGTGCCGCCCGGCCCGCGGCCGTGATGCGCGCCACGCCATGGCTGCCGAGCGCCGCCCAGACATTGCCATCGCGATCGGCCGTCAGCGCCAGCGCCACCTCGCGGTTGGCGACCTCGAGATCAGGAATGGTCAGCGTGCCAGCCGTCCAGCGAGCGAGCCCACGATCGGTGGCAATCCAGAGGCGATCCCGACCATCGAGGGCCAGGGCGTTGATCTTTCGATCCGGCAACTCGTCGACCAGCGACGTGATGCCTGTCGCCGTGACGCCGAGGACACCGGCGTCGCGGGTACCGAGCCACAACGTGCCCGCACGGCTCTCGCGCATCGCGACCACGAACGAGCTGCGCAGGTGCGTCAACGGCACGCGTACCTGCGGTCGACCGTCGCGGTACTGGAGCACGCCATCACCGAGCGGCGCGGCGAGCATGTTGCCGTCGTTCGACGACGCGAGGCTGGTCACGACGCCACGAATCGTGCCGGGCAACTCGACCTCCTCGAGTCGCCCCGCACGCACGCGCAGCAATCGTGGTCCCTGCATCCGTACCCAGATGGTCCCGGTGCCATCGCTGGCCACACCCAATGCCGCGCGCCGCACGCCGACGCCGGCGCCAGGTGTCGCGAGCGTCCGGAAGGTCAGGCCGTCGAAGCGTACCAGCCCCCTGTCGGTGGCGAGCCAGAGGTCACCGTCGGCCGACTGCGCGATGCCGTGGACGGCGCCTCCGGGGTAGCCGCGTTCGACACCCCAACGTTCGACGATGTACTGCGACACCTGGCGTTCGCCGTCGAGTGCCGCCGCAGGTACGACCGGTGCCAGCAGCGCCAGCATGGCCGGCAGCAGCGCGCGCGCACAGCTACGGCAGGTGCTGGAATTTCTCAACGACGACCTCGACCGGCGCCGCGACGGGCGTCGTGGAGTACGCGAACGGATACAGGTGGATGCGCACGCGCTCGCCGCCGGGCATCGGCACGCCGGTCGTGAAGCTGTGGGTCGCCAACGGCGGACCGCCATCGACGGCGCCCGGCCGCGTCGTCCGGAAGACGACCATCCCGGGCTCCCACCGGAACGCGTGCGTCAGCCGGCCGGCCGGCGCGTTGAAACGACGGACATTGGCCGGGATGTAGTACGGCTGCACGACGTACTGGCCGTTGTCATTGGCCGGATCACCCCAGCGACTGATCTCGACGTCGAGCTCGCGATGGTTCTCCTGCGACGCGCCATCGTCCCAGGTCAGCAGGCCGAAGACGGCCGACGGCGGCAGGTGGGCCGTGTCGGCAACGGTGAACTCGTAGGTTCCGAAGCCGAGCCCGCGCGTGAGGCTGACTTCGGCGCCCGTCAATCGCCCATCGCGCGGCTCGATGCGCAGGTGCAGTCGGCCTTCGGTGTCGACCGACACGTTCCGCGCATCGTAGAAGTTGGCGCCGCCACGGTCGCTCGACGCCTCGCGGACTTCCCACTCGTGGCCACTGAACACAACGGTGCGGCGAGGCGCATCGACATAGTCGCCGGTGCCGTGGCTGCTGCCCACGGCGCGCACGGTGCCGCCCACCTGCGGCAGGCCGTCGAGCGTCGCCGGCGCCCGATGGCCGCGGTCGACGACCAGCACGCCGTACTCGGAGCCGAGATGACTGGTCGTCTGCCACCGGCCCGCCGAGTCGATGTCCGTGAAGGGCTGCGCCGCCAGCGGTTGCACCCACCACACGCCACTCCGGGCGTAGACGACGATGCGGTCGCCCGGTCGATGGCCGCGGACACGCCCACCGATGGGCACGGTCCGCGTCGATCCGCCAGCGCCCGCCGGCGGCACGGTCTCGATGGTCACCGTGGAGGGCGGCTCGGAGGTGGGTCGCCCGCAGCCGCTCGCCGCGAGCAGGCACAGGGCGACGGCCGCGTGGCACGCGGTCGAGGGGAGTCGGCGCATGGGGAGCCGGCACGTCACGAACCGCGCCGGTGCGGCCATTGAACCACCAACCCGAGGCTGCCGCTACGTCCGCGTGCCCGCATGTCACGACTCGTGGCGCTGTAAATGCTGTGACGGTCTAATGCGATCCCTCTATTGAACGGCTGAGACGGCATCACCGATCATCCGGGCACTTCGATGACCGCGGCGTCGTGTGTCCGCAACCCGAACTCATGCCCCACATCCGCCTCGCCGAGGGTGTCCCCGGAATCCGCAGTGCATTTCAGTTCAGTCCCGGGACGGCGCGCCCGATGCTCGATCTGGCCGAGGTGCTGCTGCGTGGCGCCAACAGCCTGTCCAGCGCCGAACGGGAGATGATCGCGGCCCGGGTCTCCCGCCTGAATGCCTGTCACTTCTGCGAGGCAAGCCATCGGGCGGCCGCGGCGCACCACCTCGATGGCGACTACCGCGTCGTCGACGCCGTCCTCGCCGATCCGGACAGCGCACCGATCGGCGCCAAGTTCCGGGCGCTGCTGAACATCGCGGGGCGTGTCGTGCACGGG
>DATJTM010000205.1:0-2077 GCA_035503395.1 Luteitalea sp. | reverse complement strand
TGCGTGTGCGGACGACCGGCTTCTTCTACGGCAGCACCAATGGCACCGGCGCAGAACTCCCGCACCCGTTGTGGCTCGACCTCCGCGAACAGTCGCACGTCTTCAGCGGCGTCTTCGGCGTGTCGAAGTTCAGCGCGGCCGTCAACGACGGCGACGGCACCAGCGTCGCGCACGGCGAACTGGTGACGGGCACGTACTTCCCGGTCCTCGGCGTCGGGACCGCTCGCGGCCGCCTGCTCGGCCGCGAGGACGACCGCGCCGCCGGCGCGCATCCCGTCGCCGTCGTCAGTCACGCGTACTGGCAGCGTGTCCTCGGCGCCGATCCGCAGGTCGTCGGTCGCACGCTCCGCATCGCCGGCACGCCCCTGACGATCGTCGGCGTGACGGCGCCGGGATTCGATGGCGCCAGCGTCGACACGGCCGCGCAGATCTTCGTCCCGATGGCCATGCGCGGCGCCGTGACGCGATCGAGCGATCAACTGACGGACCGACGGGCCCGCTGGCTCAACGTGTTCGCGCGCCTGCAGCCCGGCGTCACGGCCGAACAGGCGACATCCGCCCTGCAGCCGTGGTACCGGGCCGTGCGGCAGCAGGAACTGCTCGAGTCAGGCTTCGCCCGTGCGTCGTCGCAGGTGCGGCAACGATTCCTCGACGAGAATCGACTTCAGGTCCTGCCTGCGCCCGAGGGCCACACACCAGCGCGCGACGAACTCCGGCGGCCGCTCTGGATCCTCATGGGCGTCGTCGGCGGGGTGTTGCTGATCGCCTGCGCGAACCTCGCCAACCTCCTGCTGGCGCGAGGCGCCGTACGCCAGCGCGAGATCGCCCTCCGGCTTTCGCTCGGCGCCACGCGAGCGCGAGTCATCCGACAGTTGCTCGTCGAGACGCTGCTGCTGGCCTTGCTGGGTGGCGCGGCAGGCTTGGTGGTGGCGTGGGGAGGTGCGCACCTGCTGCTGCAGTTCTTCGTCAACGCCGACGGACCCACGCTCATTCACGCCACACCCGACGTGCGTATTCTCGCGTTCACGCTGCTGATGTCGGTCGGCACGGGCGTGCTCTTCGGCATGGCGCCGGCCCTGCAGGCCACCAATCCTGCGCTCGCGCCGACGCTCAAGTCCGAGGCCGGCAGCGTACTCGGCGGGTCGCGACAGGGACTGCGTCGAGCGCTGGTCGTCTCACAGGTCGCGCTCTCCCTCGTGCTGCTGACCGGCGCGGGACTCTTCCTGCGCAGCCTCGATGGGCTGTTGTCGATGAATCTCGGCTTCTCACCCGAGCGGCTGCTGATGTTCGGCGCCGACGCGGCGCAGGCCGGCTACGACAGCGTGCGCACGAAGCAGTTCGCCACCGAGCTGCTCGACCGGGTCCGTGCGACGCCCGGCGTCGAGGCGGCCGGCTTCTCCAGTGTTCCGCTCCTCTGGGACGCGTGGTGGGGCAACAGCATCACCATCGAGGGCTATGTGCCGGCCGACGGCGAAGACCCCGGTTCGCGCTGCAACGCCGTGAGCCCCGGCTATTTCGCCGCCCTCGGCATCGACCTGCTCAGCGGCCGTGACTTCACCGACGGTGACTTCCGCGTCCCACCGTCCGACATGTCAGGCCGCGACGCCAGCGGCGGCTATCGCGTGGCGATCGCGTCGGAGTCCTTCGTGAGGCGCTACATCACCGGCAATCCGATTGGCCGTCATATCGGCCTGGGCAACGATCCAGGGACCGCCACGCCGATCGAGATCATCGGCGTCGTGAAGGACTCGACCTACTCGGGGCCGCGCGAGGAACGCCAGCACCAGCTGTACTTTCCGTATCTCGAGGGGATCGAGGCCGGCATGCCCTGGTTCTACGTGCGCGCCCAACGCGACCCGGCGCTGCTCTTGCCGGCGATGCGTCAGGTGGTCCGCGGACTGAACGCCGACGTTCCGGTGCATGCGTTGCGCACCCTGGACGAGCAACTGGCGCGTTCGGTCATCAACCAACGGTTGATCACGACACTGTCGGGGGTCTTCGGTGCGCTCGCCACCCTGCTCGCGATGGTCGGCCTCTACGGCGTGGTGGCGTACACCGTCACCCGACGGACGCGAGA
>DATJTM010000204.1:0-3441 GCA_035503395.1 Luteitalea sp. | reverse complement strand
GACGATCTGGGAGCTGATCAGCAGGAACCGCCGGTTGTGCCGGTCGGCGATCACGCCGCCGACGAGCGTGAACAGCAGGATCGGCAGCTCACCGAGGAAGCTGTCCAGCCCGAGGTACCAGGCCGACCCGGTCAGCGAGAGCACCAGCCAGTTCTGGGCGATCTTCTGCATCCACGTCCCGATGGTGGACGTGAAGGCGCCCAGCCACAGGATCCGGAAGTCGCGCGAGGTCAGGGCGGCGCCAAGCCGGCGCAGGGCGCTGGTGACGGCGGGTGACGGGGCGGACGGGGGGAGATCCGGCGCGGGCGGGACGGACGCGGAGGACAATCCTGATGAGGATACAATGCGCCCGTCAGCGAAAGGACGTCTGCACGTGAACCAATCCACCACACGCCGCGACTTCATCCGCACGGTCGGCGCCGGCGCCGTCGCCGCCGCGGGCACTCTGCCGACGGCCGCGGCCGCGGCCCCGAAGAAGCAGGTGGCACCGGCCAAGAGCCGCGTGCTCGGCGCCAACGACCGCATCAACGTCGGCTTCGTCGGCTGTGGCGGCCGCATGAACTCGCACATCACCCACGTGATGAACCGCAACAAGGGCCAGGGCGATGTCCAGGCGGTGGCGGTGAACGACATCTGGGAGAAGCGCAAGCAGGCGGCGCGCGAGAAGACCGGCGTCGAGGCCAACGCGGTCCATCACGACTACCGCGAACTGGTGGCGCGGCCCGACATCGACGCCGTGGTCATCTCCTCGCCCGACCACTGGCACTTCGCGCATGCGATGGCGGCGCTCGAGGCCGGCAAGGACGTCTACCTCGAGAAGCCGATGACCTACACGGTCGAGGAGGCGCGTCGCATCGCCGAATACGTGAAGAGCAGCGGCCGCATCCTGCAGGTCGGCAGCCAGTACACGTCGCTCGATCACTTCCACAAGGCGAAGAAGGCGATCGACGACGGGCTGATCGGCGAGGTGGTGTGGGCCTCGGGCGGGTTCGGCCGCAACAGCACCAAGCGCGGCAACGAGTGGAACTACCGCATCGACCCCGACGCAACGCCAGAGAATCTCGATTGGAAGGCGTTCATCGGCAACGCGCCGAAGCGTGACTGGGATCCGGCCCGCTACTTCCGCTGGCGGAAATACTGGGATTATTCGGGCGGCATCGCGACCGACCTCTTCTACCACACGGTCTCGCCGATCCTGATGGCCGTCGGCCCCGAATTCCCGGTGCGCGTCACCGCCAGCGGCGGCATCTACGTGCAGAAGGACCGCGAGGTGCCCGACACGTTCTTCATGAACGTCGACTACCCGTCGTGGACGATGCAGCTGGCCTGCTCGGTGACGAGCGGGAAGGGCGCGCCGCTGGTGTTCCACGGGTCGCAGGGCACGATCATGGTGGCCGAGGACAGCGAAGCCTTCGGCAACACCGAGATGGTCGTCATCCCGGATCGCGACTACAAGGACGAGTTCGTCAAGAAGACCGGCAAGGAGGAGCTCCGGATCGAGGTCAAGCCGTTCGTGCGCGGTGAACATCCGCACATGGACAACTTCCTCGAGTCGATGCGCTCGCGCCAGAAGCCGAATCTCGACGCCGACCTCGGCTACCGCGCCATGGCGGCGATCGGTGGCGGCGTCACCGCCTACCGCAAGGGCAAGGTCGTCGGCTTCGACACCAAGTCCGAGAAGCTCACGTAGTAGTAGGTAGGGTCCGCTCGCCGAGCGGGCCGCGCACCCGCGGCTCGTCCGCGGGACATTCCCGAATGTCGACACGACTGTGTCGTCCCGGACGGCTCGGCGAGCCGTCCCTACCAACCGAACCATGTCTGGTCCCATTTCGCAATTCATCGATCGTCACTACCGGCACTTCAACGCCGCGGCCCTGAAGGACGCGGCCGACGGCTATTCGGCCCACCTGGCGGGCGGCGGCTCGATGCTCGTCACGCTTGCCGGCGCGATGAGCACCGCCGAACTCGGCTGCTCGCTGGCCGAGATGATTCGCCAGGGCAAGGTCACCGGCATCTCGTGCACCGGCGCCAATCTCGAGGAAGACGTCTTCAACCTCGTGGCGCACGATCACTACGAGCGCGTGCCGCACTACCGCGAGTTGTCGGCCGCCGACGAGCAGGCGCTGCTCGACCGGCACCTCAACCGCGTCACCGACACGTGCATCCCCGAACACGAGGCGATGCGTCGCATCGAGACGGCCGTGCTCGAGCGGTGGGTGGCGCACGACCAGGCCGGCACGCGGTTGTTCCCGCACCAGTTCATGTACGAGATTCTCCTCAGCGGCGTGCTGAAGGAGTCCTACCAGATCGATCCCAGGGACTCCTGGATGATGGCGGCCGCCGAGAAGAACCTGCCGATGTTCGTGCCCGGCTGGGAGGACTCGACGCTCGGCAACATGTATTCGGGCCACTGCATCTCGGGCGACGTGAAGAACGTCCACACGGTGCGCACCGGCATCGAGTACATGATCAGCCTCGCCGACTGGTATCAGGCGGTGTCGCCGACCTCGTCGATCGGCTTCTTCCAGATCGGCGGCGGCATCGCCGGCGACTTCCCGATCTGCGTCGTGCCGATGCTGCACCAGGATCTGCAGCGGCCCGAAGTGCCGCTCTGGGGGTACTTCTGCCAGATCAGTGACTCGACGACCAGCTACGGGTCGTACTCCGGCGCCGTTCCCAACGAGAAGATCACCTGGGGCAAGCTTGGCATCGACACGCCGAAGTTCATCGTCGAATCCGACGCCACGATCGTCGCGCCGCTGATGTTCGCGCGCATCCTCGGATGGTAGAGCGCACGCGGGGGGCCGCCTGGCCCCTCTTCCTCATCTCCTTCCTCGTCCTGTTCCTCGAGGTGGCGCTGATCCGGTGGATGCCGGCCTACATCCGCCTGCTCGCGTACTTCTCGAACTTCATCCTGCTGGCGAGTTTCCTCGGCATCGGCGTCGGCTGCCTGCTGGCCCCGTTGCGCGCCAACCTGCTGCGCTGGTTCCCGCTGCTGCAGGCCGCGCTCGTCATCGTCGTCGCCGCTGGCCGCATCGACATCGCGGTGCCGCAGACCTCCGAGAGCATCTACTTCTCGAGCGGCACGACCGACGCGGTGGTCCCGGTCGAAGGCACCTGGTTCCTGCCGATCCTGTGCGTTGCGGTGGCGGCGTTGTTCGTCACCATCTCGCAGCGACTTGGACGCGAGATGAACGCGCACCCGCCGCTGCGGGCCTACCTCGTGAACCTCGCGGGCAGCCTCGCCGGAGTGATTGCGTTCGGCGCGTTGTCGGCGCTGCAACTGCCGCCCGTCGCCTGGTTCGGCCTGGCGTTCGTCGCGGCGGTGCCGTTTCTGCTGGAACAACCGAAGGTGTGGGCGGCCAGCGGTCTCGTCCTGCTCGCCGTGGCGCTCGGCGTGACGCATCGTCTGTCGGGCGACACGTTGTGGTCGCCGTATTA
>DATJTM010000203.1:0-6984 GCA_035503395.1 Luteitalea sp. | reverse complement strand
GAAGGCCCGGGCCGGGCCATGGGCGCCGTCGCGAGCGGCGATACTGGGAGACACGCCCGATGTCAGTGAATGCTCGGCAAGCCGGCGTGTTCCCCGAGCGCGAGAAGAATGCGACGAGGACGTTGCCGCCAGTGCTGCTGTGTGGGCGGGCGACGGCCGGCGATGCGGGGCCGCGGCCACCGGCCCGCACAAGGCGGTGCGGAATGCCTGCCGTCGCGAAAGTCTCCGTCGTGTCGTCATGAGTCGCCTGTCATGTGGCCGCTGCGACGCCGCGAGCCGCTCCGTGCCGTGACGTCACCGTCGCGACTGGCACTGGCGCTCGCCGTCACTGCTCATCGGTCGATCATCGCCTGACTGGCGGCGTTGTACCGATCGCCCTTCACGACGAGCGTCGACGACGCCTCTTCGATCTCTGCCAGATCCTCCGCGGTCAGCTGCACGTCGGCACCGCCCACGTTCTCGCGCAGCCGATGCAGTTTCGTCGTTCCCGGGATCGGCACAATCCACGGCTTGCGCGCGAGCAACCAGGCGAGGGCGACCTGCGCAGAGGTGACGCCCTTGTTCGCGGCGATCCGCGCCACGAGGTCGACGATCGCCGCATTGGCTTTGCGATTCTCCGGATCGAACCGCGGCACCGTGTTACGGAAGTCGCCCGGCGCGAACTCCGTCTGCTCGGTGATGGCGCCGGTCAGGAAGCCTTTGCCAAGCGGACTGAAGGGCACGAAGCCGATGCCGAGGCTCTCGAGCGTGGGAAGGATCTCGGCTTCGGGTTCCCGCCACCACAGCGAGTATTCGCTCTGGAGCGCCGTCACCGGCTGTACGGCGTGGGCGCGGCGGATGTTGGCCACACCGGCCTCCGACAGCCCGAAGTGCTTGACCTTGCCCTCGGCAATCAAGTCGCGCACCGTGCCCGCCACGTCCTCCATCGGCACGGCCGGATCGACGCGGTGCTGATAGAAGAGATCGATCGCCTCGACGCGGAGGCGTCGGAGCGACCCCTCCACCGATCGACGGATCAACTCGGGCTGGCTGTTGACGCCGCCGCGATGCTCGCCCGTCTCCGGGTCGATGTTCCAGCCAAACTTCGTCGCGATGACGACCGAGCCGCGATATGGCTCGAGCGCCTCGCCGACGACGTACTCATTGGTCCAGGGACCGTAGACCTGCGCCGTGTCGAAGAACGTCACGCCGGCGTCGACCGCGGCCCTGATGACCGCAATCGCGTCGGCGCGGTCGGTGGCCGGGCCGAAGCCGAAGCTCAATCCCATGCAGCCGAAGCCAAGGGCCGAAACGTCGAGAGCAGTGCCAAGTCGTCGTGTGTGCATGAGTGCTTACCTTGCCTTTGTGCTGCCGAGACGCAGCGTGTCGAGGTCCGCGCGGACCCGTGCCGGTTCGTCGCTCACCGGCATGTCCGCCAGATCGTGCACGGCGTCTGGTTCGCTCGGCCTGTCGAGTTCGAGGACGGCAAAGAGCGGATCGAGATCCATTGGCGCAGGACCCAGCGTGGCCACCAGTTCGAACGTCTTGCTCGCCGCCGGTGGCGAGGTCACGCTCGCCACCAGCACCTGGGCGAGTTGCCGGCGCGCGATGACGCCATCGCTGGGGTCGCCCGCGTGTCGACGGTCGCCCTGGAGGAAGACGAGGCGATGCTCGTCCGGTTCATTGGCGTCGAACCAGCCCGGACGCACGATCGTGTACGGCAGGCCGCTCGATCGCACGAGGCGTTCACTGCGCCGCTTCCAGTCGTGGGCTTCCGTCTGCCGGTTGTAGGCGCCGTCGCGATTGGTGACGCCGATCGACGTCATCAAGGCGATGCGGACCTGGCGTCCTGCCAAAGCCGCCAGCACGTTCCGCACGCCACCATAGTCAACCTGTTCCGCGCCGATCTTGCCGGCTCCGTCGGAGCCGTGCGTGAAGACGATGGCGTCCACCTGCTCGACAGCCGCCGTCAACGTGTCGGGACGGGTGAGGTCACCCTCGACCACATCGACATCGCGAAGGACGCGCGCCGCCTTGCGCGCATCGCGCACCAGCGCGCGCACCGCATGGCCTCGTGCTGCCGCTTCCTCCACGACGAGCCGACCGACGCTGCCGGTGGCGCCCACGACCAGCACGTGCATCCTGTCGCTGTTCATGTCGTCCCCTTCATCACTTCGGCTGCGGCCGTGGTGAGAGTCCGTTGCCGCCACGCGACGTCGTGCCGACCCTGTAACCCTCGTCGATGGGCCCGAGCACGACCGAGGCATCGTCGAGCGCAGGTCGTTGCCCGGGAAGCCCACGACGCGGGTCATGGTCTCCTGAGCCTACGATCGCGCCCGTTCCTCGACTAGCGGCCTGCGGTGGAATGGGTCTGTGAACGACGTTCAGCAATGGCGTCCGGTTCAGACGCGAAGCACGGCAATCAGCGCACTGAGCGCGGCGGCCTGATGACGTCGACTGGGGTGATACAGGAAGTATCCGGTGAAGGGTGGGCACCATTCGTTGAGTACACGGACGAGCGCACCACTTGCCAGGAACGGCGCGGCGTGGGCCTCCAGCGAAAACGCGAGACCAAGTCCGGCAACGGCGGCCTGTAGCATGGCATCAGGATCGTCGATCGTGAGCGGCCCGCTGACCGACACGGCGAGTTCCTGGTGATCCTTTTCGAACTCCCAACGGTAGACCCCGGCGAGGCCATGCCGGAAGTTGATGCACCGGTGCGCCGTCAGGTCGTGCGGCGACGACGGGGCGGGGTGCGCCGCGAGGTAGTCGGGTGAGGCGACGATGGCGGCGCGTTGCTCGTGCGAGACACGTACCGCCACCATGTCCTTCTCGACGAACTCACCGAGATGGATACCGGCGTCGAATCCTTCCGCGACGAGATCCACCCGGCTCTCTTCCGTCGTGGTGATCTCGAGGGTCACGTCCGGATACTGGCGCGCGAACCCCTCCAGTCTCGGCGTCAGGACCATGCGGGCGGCCAGGCGCGACGCGACCACGCGCAGACGTCCGGCCGGCGAGTCACGCAGGCCCGCCATGGCATCCAGCGCGCCGCGCACGTCCTGCAGCGCCGGCCTGAGGCGATCGATGAACTGCTGGCCCGCGTCGGTCGGCGCGACGCTGCGGGTGGTCCTGGACAGCAACCGCACGCCGAGACGCTCTTCGAGCCCACGCATGGCGTGGCTCAGCGCCGAGGGCGACACGCCCAATCGCTTGGCGGCCTTGGTGAAGCTGCGCTCCTCGGCGACCGCGAGGAACGCCGACAGCACGCTGAGCTCATCACGCACCATGACGGCATGGTAATGAGGCTGAGGTTCATCTGCCTACCACGGAAATGCGTTTCATTCGTGAGCCGCATTCACAAGGCCTTTCGACATCGGTCGGGTACTCTGCGGTGACGAAGCAGGCTAGGCTGGCCGAACGGTAAGAGCCGCGCGTCGCGTTCGCGCGTCCTGAAGGGCGGCCTCGCGATTGGTGGCCGGACGGCAGCGGTCTGTAACGAAGGACGGGCCTGCATCGTAGGAAAGTCGTCGCTTTCGAAAGGATTTGCATGGCGCCCAAGGATGACGGCGTGGACGGCATCAACCGGAGTCGTCGACGCTTCCTGAAGTCCACCGGTGTCGTCGGCGTCGCGGCCAGCGTGATCGCGCCGGATGGTGCGGCAGCCCAGACCGGCCCGGCCGCGGCTGGTCCCGGGGCGGTGCCGGTCCGTCTCCAGGTCAACGGTCGACAGCTCGACCTCATGCTCGAGCCGCGGGTCACCCTGCTCGATGCCCTGCGCATGCGCGCCGACCTCACCGGCAACAAGCGCGGCTGTGACCGCGGGGCGTGCGGCGCCTGCACGATGCTCGTCGACGGCCGGCCGGTCTATGCGTGCTCGACGTTGGCGATCGCCGTCCAGGGCAAGCAGATTCGCAACGTCGACGGACTGGCGCAGGGTGACACCTTGCACCCGGTGCAGCAGGCGTTCTGCGACAAGGATGCGCTGATGTGCGGCTTCTGCACGCCCGGGTTCGTGATGGCCAGCGTCGGACTGCTCGAACAGCATCCCAACGCGACCGCCGAACAGATCCGGAAGGGGCTCGACGGCAACATCTGTCGCTGTGGAACTTTCCCGCGGATCTTCGAAGCCGTGTCCAGCGTAGCGGGAGGTCGACGTGGCTGATCAGGACACGATGCCGAGACCGCCCGGAGAGGGCACTGGCCGGCCGGCCGCTGCCGCTCAGGCGCCACTCGACCCGAAGTTTGCCTGGCCGACGACGCGCACCGTTCTGGGGACAGCGGTCAAGCGGTTCGACGGGCCCGACAAGGTGACGGGCCGCGCGCGGTACACCTTCGACATCAATCGACCGGGCATGCTCTACGCGCGCATCGTGCGCTCGCCGCATCCGCATGCGCGTGTCACCGCGGTCGATCTCGCTGCCGCCCTGAGGGCGCCGGGCGTGCGCGGCGGGCTCGTCCATCGTCAACCCGGACCCGAGGCGGCCAATCGTGTGATGTTCCAGGGCGACGAGGTGGCTGCGGTCGTCGCCGATACCGAGGAACAGGCGATCGATGCGGCGCGACTCGTCAAGGTCACCTATGAAGTGCTGCCGCACCTGACCAACGTGTCGGCGGCCCTGGCCGGCACGGCGCCCGCCGTGTTCACGAATGGCAACGTGCGCCAGGGGCAGGTGCAGGAGTCGGGCGATCTGGCGGCCGGCTTCGCGGCCGCGGCCCACACGCTCGAGCAGACCTACGAGACGCACGTCATCACGCACGTGTGCCTCGAGTCACACGGCACGGTGTGTGAGTGGGAAGGCGACCGGCTGAACGTCTGGATCTCCACGCAGGGGATCAATGCGGCGCGCGAGAACTTCGCGACCGCGTTGAACATGCCGCAGGCCAACGTCCGCGTGCAGTGCCAGTACATGGGTGGCGGCTTCGGGAGCAAGGCACTGAGCGTAGGCGCGGAAGGGTTGATCTGCGCGCAGCTCGCCAGGCAGACCGGCAAGCCAGTGAAGCTGATGCTCGACCGCAAGGAAGAGCACCTCGCTGTGGGCAATCGTCCGTCAGCTGCCGCCCGTGTGAAGGCTGGCGTCTCGGCCGACGGGCTGATCACCGCCTTCGACGCGGAGTCGTGGGGCACGGGTGGCGCCGGCGCGGCCGCCGGCTTCCCACTCCCGTACGTCTATCGCATCGCCAACCGACGGAGGTCGCACAAGGACGTCTTCACCAACACCGGACTGCAGCGCCCGATGCGGGCACCGGGCCATCCGCAGGGCTCGTTCATCACCGAGGTCATGGCCGACGAACTCGCCGACCTGGTGAAGATGGACCCGGTCGAGTTCCGAATCAAGAACCTGCCTCCGGAGGCGCCGAATGCGATGTGGCGCTCGTACCTCCGCGAAGGCGCCGAGGCGTTCGGCTGGAGCAAGCGTCACGCGACCGGTGACCCGACATCCGGACCGATCAAGACGGGGATGGGGGTCGCGGTCTGCACGTGGGGCGGCGGTGGCCGCGGCCCCGCGCAGGCGCATTGCGAGATCGCCTCGGACGGCAGCGTCATCATGCGCGTCGGGACGCAGGACCTCGGCACCGGGACTCGCACACTGGTGGCCGTGGTGGCCGCCGACACGTTGGGGCTGCCGGCTGAGCGCGTGACTCCGCAGATCGGCGACACCAATCACGGCGTCAGTCCGCTCTCCGGCGGCAGCACCACCGCGGCGAGCATCAGTCCAGCCATTCGCGTCGCCGCGGTGAAGGCGCTCGACGCATTGAAGGAGAAGGTGGCGCCGGTGCTCAATGTCGACCCCGCGTCATTGGTGGCGACGGGCGGGCGCCTGCACATGCGCGACGATGCGAACAAGGGCCTGGGGTGGACGGAGGCGTGCAAGCACATCGGTCCACAGCCGATCGCCGTGGACGGCGACTGGCAGCCAGGCCTCTCGTCGGTCACGACCAGCGGCGTGCAGTTCGCCGAGGTCACCGTCGACGTCGAGACCGGCATCGTCAAGCTCACGCGCATCCTCGCGATACAGGATTGTGGGCTGGTCGTGAGCAGGTTGACGGCCGAGAGCCAGGTGTATGGCGGCATCATCGGCTCGCTGAACTTCGCGATGTACGAGGACCGCATCCTCGACCGCAATACCGGCCAGATGGTCAACCCGAACATGGAGTGGTACCTGCTGGCCGGCATGTCGGACATGCCGCAGATGGAAGTGCGACTGAAAGATCAGCCGGAACGCGGTGTGATTGGCATCGGTGAGCCACCTACGGTCCCGACGGCAGCGGCCATCGCGCTCGCCGTCCGCAATGCGACGGGCGCAACGATGCGCAGTCTGCCACTGACGCCGGCCCGCGTGTTGAACGCGATGCGGCAGCAGAACGTGCGTCGTGCCTAGCGAGGAGATGCGATGAAGCCCTTCGACTACGTCGAGGCCAGGACCGACAAGGACGCCGTGGCGGCGCTCATGCCGCAGTTCGAGCGCGCGTTGCCAATCGGCGGCGGGCAGGATCTGCTCGCGCGCATGAAGGACTACGTCACCCAGCCTGACCGGCTGGTGAGCACCAGGAGCGCTCTCGATGCCGGTGTCACGGCAGCCGACGGCGGCCTGCGGATTGGCGCGGCGATGACCATGGCCGACCTCATCGAGGATGCCCAGGTCGCAACGCTCTATCCCGCGATTACCGCGGCGGCGGTCGAGGTGGGAACACCGCAAATCCGCAATCAAGGCACCGTCGGTGGCAACCTCAATCAGCGGCCGCGCTGCTGGTACTTCCGCAACGAAGAGTTCCACTGCCTCAAGAAGGGCGGCAACGTCTGCTTCTCGATCACGGGCGAGAACCAGTTCCACGCGATTCTCGGCGGCGGGCCCAGCTTCATCGTCCATCCGTCGAGCCTGGCGGTGCCGATGCTGGCCTACGGCGCGACGTTTCGCGCGCTCGGGCCGAAGGGGGAGCGGCTGATTCCGGCGGCTGAGTACTTCACCCTGCCAACGCGCAACGTGCGGACCGAGAACGTGC
>DATJTM010000202.1:0-3608 GCA_035503395.1 Luteitalea sp. | reverse complement strand
CGTTGCCCTCGGACCCTCAGCGGAACCTAACCGCAAAGTGCGGACGGCCAATTTCCCGTGTCGCCACGTTCACCACCGGTCGTTGCGAGCAGACCGCTCGTCTTCGCTCGCCAGCGTCGTGCGTTCGACGTCGACGCCAGTCTGCTCTGATCCCCGCGTCGCCAGCGACAGCAGGTTCCGGCGGCTAGAGCTTGAGAAGCCGGTCACGAAGGACGCGCGACTGCAGACGGCTGGAACGCAACTCCTGGCCATTCGTGAGCGCAATCAGGTACACGGCACCAGGCAACGGGCTGACTCGTGCGATGGCGTCGACATTGATGATGGCTCCACGCTCCACTCGGACGAACTGCCCGACCGGCAGCCGTGTTTCCAGGTCCTTGAGCCGATGCGTGACCACGAAGGTCTCGCCGCGCAACGTGGTGACGTGCATCAATTCGCCATCGGCGACGACGCTGGCGATCTGCGCCACCGGCAGCAGCAGGATGTCGTCGCGGCGACGCACCGGAATGCGCTGCAACGGTGGCTGCGTGAGCTCGTCCTGCACCTGTGCGACACGCCGGGCCTGCTCCCGTCCGAGCTGCCGTACCGGCTCGTGCTCGAGGAGGTCGCGCGCGCGCTGCAGCGTGTCGAAGAGGCGCGAGGGCTCGACAGGCTTGAGCAAGTAGTCGATGGCTCGTGCCTCGAACGCCTTGACGGCGTACGCGTCGTAGGCGGTCACGAAGGCGAAGAGCGGCAGGCGGTCCTGGCGGACGGCGCGCACGACGCCCAGGCCATCGAGCTCCGGCATCTGCAGGTCCAGCAAGGCGAGGTCCGGCATCTCACGCTCGATCGCGGTCACCGCTTCGACGCCGTCGGCGGCCTCGGCCACCAGACGCACGTCGGGCATGGCCTCGAGCAACTGCTTCAGCACTCCCCGCGCTGGTTCCTCGTCGTCGGCGATCAGGACGCGCAACACGGATCGGATCGGCTCACCCACGCGGTCCTCCGGCGTAGTCCCCGACGGCCGCAGGCTGACGCGCCGGAGCGGAGCCCGATGGCATGACCGACCGACGCGTATCGTTCGGGGCGGGAATGGTCAGCGCAACCGTCGTGCCTTCACCGGGCGCAGATTCCAGGTGCAGCGAGGCGGCCTCACCATAGTGCAGCGAGAGCCGGCGAGCCACGCTGGCCAGCCCCACGCCGCCGTCGCGCGTGAAGCGAGACGGGTCGCCGCCCGTACCGGTGTCGCGGACGACGATCGTGATGGTTTCGTCGGCATCAGCGCGGCGAGCCGTGAGGTGGACCGAGCCGCCTTTGCGCAGTGGCGCAATGCCATGCCGCACCGCGTTTTCGACAAGGGGCTGCAGCACAAGGGCCGGGAGCGTGATGTCGCCCAACGCCTCGGGCACGATGATCTCCAGCACGAGACGCGAACCAAAGCGGGCCTGCTCGATGGCCAGGTAGGACCGTACCAGCTCGACCTCTTCGGCAAGGGTGGAGAACTCGTCGGCCGACCCGCGGAGCACGGCGCGGAGCACACCGGTGAGTTGCAGTAGCACGACGTCGGCTCGCTGCGGGGCCGTACTGATCAAGAAGCGGATCGTATTCAGTGCGTTGAACAGGAAGTGCGGATGGAGCTGCGCGCGAACGGCACGCAATTCGGCCTCGACCGCCAGGCGTCCGACCTCCTGCTCGCGTGTGGCCTGCTCCAGACGCCGTCGTTCGTCCCGGAGCGCGTCGAGACGCCGTGAGGCGGCGCTCGCGAACGTGTCCAGGAGCGCGATATCGTCGGACCAGACGCGGCGGCCGTACTGAAGGTCGCCGATCGCGACACTGAAGAATGGCGCCCGGACGGTATGCAACAGGATGACGGCGGCATCGTCAGCCGCATTGGTCCTGGCGACGTGCAGTGATCGAGGTTGGGGGTCCGCGTCGCGCCCCGTCATGAGCGCGAGGTCGGTCTCGCTCACGGTCACGCGGCGCGCATCGAGCGCTGCGCCGATCGCGACACGAAGCGCCTCGAGCACGTCGTCTTCGGACTCGGCGACTGCCAGCCTACGGATCAATGCAGACTGCTGTGCCATCGGCTCGGCGCGCCGCAGCAGCCAGCGGTCGACGACGCGACTGGTCGCCCGGTGCAACACCGGATAGGTCATGGCTGCCGTGAGACCGAGGGCCAGTAGCGCGGCGAACGTCAGCGGGTCGTCGAGGCGAACGCGGTCGAGCGAAAGCAGGGCGTCGGCACACAGCCAGACGCTGAGCATGACCGTGGCGAGGGCCATCACCGCCAATGCGCGCTTGAGGAACACGTCGGCGAAGGCGAACCGGTATTCCTGCTGAAGAATCGCCACGGCGAGCGGCAGCGAGGCGTGATGACCGACCAGCGCCACCCACCACGTTTCGCGACCGGAGTGTCCCGTCAAGTGAAAGCCCGAGACGGCGAAGATGGCGAGGCCAAGCACCCAGAACGATCCGCGACGCTGATCGCGCGTCCAGAGCAGCAGGAGCACAAGCAGCACGGTGGCGCCGCCCGTCAGCCACAGGAGTCCGTCGACGTCCGGCACGGGCTGCCCACGCAGTGCGGCGACCACCTGTCGCACACCCACCACGGCAGCCAGCAGCACGCCGACGATCGTCGCTGCCCCGCCGACGTAGCCGCGTGGTCGTCCGTCGCCGCGCACCACGGCGTACACGACGACAGCAGGCAGGAAGCCGAGTGCGACGAAGGCGCCGGCGAGCACCAGCGCGGGGGCGGGAGCGCCGGAGAGCGTGTAGAGGTCGGTCGTGAGCGCCCCGAGATTCCAGACCAGTCCCAGCAGCCCGGTCAGCAGCGCCAGTCGAATGCTTTGCTGCCACCAGGGCCCCTGAACGGGTCGCGCGGCTCCGGGCGGTGGCGCCACGACGAGCGCGACCAGCATCGCGTACAGCGCGACTCCGACCAGATGACCGGTCAGGTTGAGCGCGAGCGCGGCAGTCAGAGGCACGAGTCCATTGTAGGGACGACGGTCGGGCCAGTCCGCCGGCTGTCGGCCAGTGGTCCGTCCGCGACGGCGACTGGTCGTCCTCACCCCACGAACGGTCGGCCCCCCTGCCGCCGACGTGGCCGGTGCCCGATGCCAGCGGCTGAGTGACCGCGCCGTGCCGTCAGACGACCGGGAAGCGTCGCAGCCGCCGCACGCCGACGATGCCGGCCAGCACGGCAGGCAGGAGCATGAGACCGATGCTGACCGTCACGCGACCGACCACCGCGGCCTGCGGCTCATCGGTATACACGAAGCGTGGGAGCGACGTGTAGCCATCGAGTTGTGCCCGCCGGAGGATCATCGGGACGAAGTGAGCCCGCCATCGCTCGTGGAACTGGCCCACCTGCGCGAGGAAGTGCTGATGCCTGGCCACACCGGTGCCGGCGAGGTCGGTCAAGGCTTCCTGCATCAGGATGGCCGGTGACAGGCTGCGCAACCGGGACACGAGCCGACGCTGCGCATCCAGTTGCTGCTCGAATCGTCCCAGCACGGGCCGGACGCGGCTTTCGACGTCGGCCGTCACGGCGACCCGGATCGCGTAGAAGTCGTCCATGGCGCGGCCGGCACTACCGACCGCCAGTTCCGGATGGTCGTCGTAGTAGCGCG
>DATJTM010000201.1:0-3295 GCA_035503395.1 Luteitalea sp. | reverse complement strand
CCGGTACGCGCTCGGCTTCACCATCGTCTATACGATCATCACCGTGCTGGTGGAACTTGTCCTCGGCACGGTCATCGCGCTGGTCCTGGAGCGGCTCACCACTGGCCGCGGCTGGATGATGGCGCTCCTGCTGATTCCATGGTCGATGATCACCGTCATCAACGCCGAACTCTGGGGTTACATCTACGAGGGAACGTACGGCGTGCTGCAGGCGATCTTCCAGTCGGTCGGCCTCGGGCACCCCAACGTCCTCGGCACACCGACCCCCGCGATCATCGGCATGATGGTGGCCGACATCTGGAAGACCACGCCGTTCGTGGCCATTATCGTGCTGGCCGGCCTGGTCATGCTGCCGGGCGACGTCTATGAGGCCGCCGAGATGGACGGCGCCTCTGGCTGGTACACCTTCTGGCACATCACGCTCCCGCTGCTGCGGCCCACGCTCGCGCTCGCGGTCATGTTCCGGGTCCTGCAGGCATTCGGGCTGTTCGACCTGCCGTACGTGCTGACCGGCGGCGGGCCGGGAACGTCGACGACCTCGCTTGCGGTGCTCGGCTACGACGCCATGTTCAAGAATCTCGACTTCGGCGGTGGCGCCGCGGTGGCCACCAGCACGGCACTGCTCGTGCTGCTCGGCTGCCTGCTGTCGCTGCGCACGTTCCGGGTCCAGGTCGGGAAGGAGAACACCTGATGCGCAACCGCAAGCGAACCGGCTGGCACCGCGTCATCAACGGCGTCAACATCGCGACGTTCTTCGTGGTGCTATTCATCGGCCTGCCGCTGTACTGGCTGATCGCCTCGAGCTTCAAGACGCCGGTGGGCATCGGGGTCGACCCGCCGCAGTACTTCCCCGATCCGCTCAGCGTCGCGAACTATAAGTCCGCCTTCGTGCAGTACGACTTCGGGATCTACTTCCGCAACTCGCTGATCGTGACGCTCGCCGCCACCGCCCTGGTACTGATCCTCGGCACGCTGGCCGGCTACGCGCTCGGCCGGCTACCGATGCGCGGCAAGTTCACCATGCTGGTCGCCTTCCTGATGATCTCGGTGTTCCCCGAGATCGCCCTGATCGCGCCGCTGTACATCCTGCTGCGGCATCTCAACTGGCTGGACAGCTACCAGGCGCTGATCATCCCGTACGCGGCCTTCAACCTGCCGTTCGCCATCTGGATCCTGCGCAATTACATGCTCGGCATACCTAAGGAAATGGAGGAGACCGGCCGGATCGACGGCGCCTCGCCGCTGCGCACCTTGTGGTCGATCATCCTGCCGCAGGCGCTGACGGGCATCTTTACCGCCAGCATCTTCTGCTTCACCGCCTGCTGGACCGAGTTCCTCATGGCGCTCACCTTCAACATCTCCAACAACTTCCGCACCATCCCGGTCGGCGTCTCTCAGTTCGGCACCATCGATGACACGCCGTACGCAACCATCTTCGCCGCGTCGGTCGTCGCCACGGTGCCCATCGGCATCCTCGTCTTCATCTTCCGGAAGTTCGTCATTTCCGGCCTCACCTCGGGCGCGGTGAAGGGATGAACCTGCGCCAGTTCGACTGTCCCCCGCCCGACCCCGCAGAGGAGGCACCGTGGCCACGGTGAGCCTGGATAACGTAACAAGGTCTACGACAACGGATTCCACGCGGTTCATGACCTCAGCCTGGACATCGCCGATGGCGAGTTCATGGTGCTCGTAGGACCGTCCGGGTGCGGCAAGACCACCGCGCTGCGGATGGTGGCGGGCCTGGAGGACATCTCCAGCGGCACGCTCCGGATCGGCGGGCGCGAGGTCAACGACCTCTCGCCCAAGGAACGTGACATCGCCATGGTGTTCCAGAACTACGCGCTGTACCCGCACATGACGGTCGCGGAGAACATCGGTTTCGCGCTCAAGCTGCGCAAGCTGCCCAAGGACAAGCTCGACGCGCAGGTGAAGGAGACCGCGGAGATCCTCGGGCTGACCGAGTGGCTGGACCGCAAACCGGGCCAGCTGTCCGGCGGGCAGCGGCAGCGCGTCGCGATGGGCCGGGCGATCGTACGCGAGCCGTCGGTCTTCCTGATGGACGAGCCGTTGTCTAACCTCGACGCCAAGCTGCGCGTGCAGATGCGTGCCGAGGTGTCCCGCATCCAGCGGCGAATCGCCGTCGCCACGATCTACGTCACGCACGACCAGATCGAGGCTATGACGATGGGCGACCGGGTCGCGGTCCTGCGGGCGGGCGTGCTCCAGCAGTGCGCCACTCCGCAGGTGCTCTACGACCGCCCGGACAACGTGTTCGTTGCCGCGTTCATCGGCTCGCCCGCGATGAACCTGTACGAGGCAACAGTCGGCGAGGGCGGCCGCTCCGTCCGGATCGGATCGCAGGAGATCGCGCTGCCCGATTCCGTCACGGTCGCGCATGCGGGGCTGGCCGCATTCGCCGACAAGCAGGTAGTTGTCGGCCTGCGGCCCGAGCACCTGCCGGCCGCGAGCGCGGGCGCGACCGGGCCGATCCTGGCGGGCGACGTCGATCTGGTCGAGGCACTTGGTTCCGAGCTGGTCGTTCACTTCACGATCGACGCCAAGCGCGTGATCGCCGAGGGCGCGCACTCGGCCGACGCCGAGTCGGCAGCCATCTCCGGCGAGGGCGTGGCACGAGTAGATCCGAAGACGCCGGTCAAGGCCGGCGACCGCATCAACTTCGCTGTCGACACGGCCGGCATGCAGTTCTTCGATCCCGACTCCGGGGCAGCCATCTGGCAGTAGCTACGGCAGACTCGACCCGGCAGGCAGGCTCGGAAAGGACGACAACCATGGCCTCGAGCCCGTGGTGGCATGGTGCTGTGCTCTATCAGCTCTACGTCCGGTCGTGGCGCGACACAAACGACGACGGCTATGGCGATATCCCCGGCATCATCGGCGGCCTCGACCACTTGCAGTGGCTCGGCGTCGACGGCGTCTGGCTGTCGCCGACGATGCCGTCGCCGGACGAGGACTGGGGATACGACGTCAGCGACTACACCGCCGTTCATCCCGAGCTTGGCACGATGGCAGACCTGGACACCCTGATCGCCGCGGCCGCCAGCCGCGGCATCAGGGTCCTGCTCGACCTGGTGCCGAATCACACCAGCTCGGCTCACCCGTGGTTCATCGATGCTTCGGCGTCGCGCGATAGCGGGCATCGCGACTATTACGTCTGGGCAGATCCTGCCCCCGGTGGCGGGCCGCCGAACAACTGGCTCGACGCCACCGGTCACACGGCCTGGGAGTGGAACGCGACGACCGGGCAGTACTACCTGCACAACTTCCTCATCGGCCA
>DATJTM010000200.1:0-5481 GCA_035503395.1 Luteitalea sp. | reverse complement strand
TGCGCTGGGCGCCACCGCGCGGCGGCTTCTTTCTCTGGGTCACGCTGCCCGACGGCGTCGACACCCGCGCGATGCTGCCGCAGGCGATCGAGGCGCAGGTGATCTACGTCGCCGGCGCGCCGTTCTTCGTCGACGGCACGGGCGCCAACTCGCTGCGTCTGGCCTTCTCGGCGGCGTCGCTGCCGCGCATCGAGGAAGGGATGGCGCGCCTCGCGACGGTGATCAGGATGGCGGCGGCGTGAGCGCCACGCGTTCACCCGGGATGTCGGTGAGCGGCCTGCCGGGCAGACCGAAGACGTGCTCGAGCGCCACCAGCCGGCCATCGGCAATCGCCGCCACCACGTAGTCGCCCGGCAGCGTCGTCCGCGTGATGACGACGGGCTGGCCTTCGAGCACTTCCAGCCGGCTCGCACTCAGGGCGAATTCACCGACCGGCTTGCCCGTGTCGAGTGCATAGCCGCGCAGGTCGAGGGCGATGCCGGCCGCCACCAGCGTGTTGCCGACGCGCATCGGACCGGTGCGCGGCCGCCACGGCAACGCCTGCCGCCAGCGCTGCGCTCCGTGGCCACGATCGAGGGCGCGGATCAGGCCGTCGAGTGCCGCGAAGAACACGCGCTCGTCGTCGGCCATGGCGGCACCGACCGAGTCGGCCCCCGCGCGCCAGCGCCAGCGCACGCGCCCCTGCTTGTCGTCGAGGCAATAGAAGTAGTTGTCGGTGGAACCGACGTACACGCGCGCACCGAGTGGCGCCACGGTGACGATGGCGCCGCCGATCGCGCGTGACCAGAGCGCCTCGCCGGTGGCGACGGCGACGGCGCGCACGATGCCGTCGGCGCCGGGCAGGTAGAGGCGATCGCCGTTGATGGCTGGCGGCGCTACGATCGGGGCGCCGAACTTCTGCGTCCACACGACCGTGCCGTCGCTGCCCCTGAGAGCCACAACGTCGCCGTTCTGCAGCGCGGCGACGATCCAGCCGGCGCGCGCGACCAGCGGAGCAGACACTGCGGCCGGCAACGGTGTCCGCCACAGGGCGCGGCCGGTCGTGCCCTCGAGCGCCTGCAGTGTGTCGGCCGCCACCACGTAGACGCGCTCGTCGGCGGCCGCGGGCCGGAGGGTCGTGGTCACGTCGGCCTTCCAGCGCGTCGCCCCGCTCTCGGCGTCGACGGCGACCAGGCCACCGGAGGACAACGGCACGTACACCCGGCTGTTGTCGGTCGCGACACCGCCGACGGGAGGCCCGTCGAGATCGATCGACCACCGGACCCGCAGCGGGAAGAGCGGCAGGCCGCCGGTACCGGTCTTGCGCTCTTTGTCCTTGCGTTCCGCAGCCGGGCCGGCCGGTCCCGCCGGTCGTCCCGGCGCCCCGGGTCCCGGGTCCTGCAGCGCATCCTGGACCACCGACGTGGGCGGCCGCGGCGTCTGCGCAGCCACCTGGGGCGCGCACGTCAGCGACGCCAGGGCGAGCGCCAAGGAAATGCGGTGAATGCCCGAAAGACCCCGAGATGTTGTGGTCTGGCAACCCGTCACAGGGCTATAATAGCCACTTCGCGGCGCTGGTTTTCGTGGAATCCAGCATTCGGCAATCCGCTTTCGGCCCCTCGTCCCGAATGTCCCATCAGACCGTCCTGATCCTCGACTTCGGATCGCAGGTGACGCAGCTCATCGCGCGCCGGATCCGCGAAGCGCACGTGTATTGCGAGATCCACCCGCACGACGTCTCCGAGACCGTGCTGCGGGACCTCGCGCCCATCGGCGTCATCCTCTCCGGCAGTCACGGCAGCACGTACGAGGACCACCAGCTCCGGGCCCCCGACGCGGTCTGGCAGCTCGGCGTGCCGGTGCTCGGCATCTGCTACGGGATGCAGACCATGGCCGCCCAGCTCGGCGGCACCGTCAGCTGGAGCGATCACCGCGAGTTCGGCTACGCCGAGGTGCGTGCGCACGGCCACACGAAGCTCCTCGAAGAGCTCGAGGACTTCCGCACCGACCAGGGGCACGGGATGCTCAAGGTCTGGATGAGCCACGGAGACTCGGTGTCGGCGCTGCCGCCGGGCTTCTCGCTGATGGCCTCCACACCGAGCTGCCCGATCGCCGGCATGGCCGACGAAGCACGCGGCTACTACGCCGTGCAGTTCCATCCGGAGGTCACGCACACGCTGCAGGGCCAGCAGATCCTGACGCGCTTCGTGCGCGACATCTGCGGCGGGCGCGGCGACTGGCGGATGGGCGACTACGTCACCGAGGCGATCGCCCGCATCCGCGAGCAGGTGGGGCAGGATGAAGTGGTGCTGGGCCTGTCGGGCGGGGTCGACTCGAGCGTCGCCGCGGCGCTGATCCATCGCGCGATCGGCGATCAGCTCACGTGCGTGTTCGTCGATCACGGGTTGCTGCGACTCAACGAAGCGCAACTGGTGATGGACATGTTTGCCGGCCGCCTGCACGCGAAGGTGCGGCACGTCGACGCCAGCGCGCAGTTCCTGACGCAGCTCGAGGGCGTCGAGGATCCGGAAGCCAAGCGCAAGATCATCGGCCGCGAGTTCGTCGAGGTGTTCCAGCGTGAAGCCGGTGCACTCAGCCACGCGAAGTGGCTCGCGCAGGGCACGATCTATCCCGACGTCGTCGAGTCGGGCGGCGCCAAGACGAAGAAGGCCAAGACGATCAAGAGCCATCACAACGTCGGTGGCCTGCCCGAGACGCTCGGCCTGAAGCTGCTCGAGCCGTTGCGCGAGCTGTTCAAGGACGAAGTGCGCGAGCTCGGTCTCGTGCTCGGCCTGCCGCCGGACATGGTCTATCGGCATCCGTTCCCGGGACCGGGCCTGGGCGTTCGCATCCTCGGTGCGGTCAAGCCCGAGTTCGCCGACCTGCTGCGTCGGGCCGACGACATCTTCATCCAGGAACTGCGCGCCACTCGCGACGAGGCGACGGGCAAGACCTGGTACGACCTCACGAGCCAGGCCTTCGCCGTGTTCCTGCCCGTGCGCAGCGTCGGCGTGATGGGCGACTACCGCACCTACGAGCACGTGGTCGCGCTGCGCGCGGTGCAGACGAGCGACTTCATGACGGCCGACTGGGCGCCGTTGCCGATGGCGTTGCTCAAGAAGGCGTCCAGCCGCATCATCAACGAGGTGCGCGGCATCAACCGCGTCGTCTACGACATCAGCAGCAAACCACCCAGCACCATCGAGTGGGAGTAGCGCGCGCGTGAAGGACTTCGTCCACCTCCATCTGCACACCGAGTATTCGCTGCTCGACGGCGCCTGCCGCGTCGACGAGCTGATGAAGGAAGCGGCGCGCCTCGGCATGCCGTCGCTGGCGGTGACCGAGCACGGCAACATGTTCTCGTCGGTGGTCTTCTACGACACCGCCAAGAAACATGGCGTCAAGCCGATCCTCGGCTGCGAGGTGTACGTGGCGCCCGGTGATCGGCGCGACAAGAGTGGCGTGCCCGGCGAGACGCAGAACCACCTCGTGCTGCTCGCGGAGAACAACGAGGGCTACCACAACCTGATCAAGCTGGTGTCCTCGGGCTACACCGAAGGCTTCTACTACAAGCCGCGCATCGACAAGGAGCTGCTGCAGAAGCACAGCGCCGGCCTCATCGGCCTGAGCAGCTGCCTCAAGGGCGAAGTCGCCGAGGGCATCTACAAGGACAAGATCGAGAAGGCGCGCAAGGCGGCGGGGCAGTACAACGAGATTCTCGGGAAGGGCAACTTCTTCCTCGAGATGCAGTACCAGGGGCTGCGCGAGCAGAAGATCGTCAACGATGGCCTGCCGGGACTGGCACGGGAGCTCGACCTCCCGATGGTCATCACCAACGACGTCCACTACCTGCGCAACGGCGACCACAAGCCGCACGACATCCTGCTCTGCATCGGCACCGGCAAGAGCGTCAACGACGCGCACCGCCTCAAGTACGGGTCCGACGAGTTCTACCTGAAGACGCCCGAGCAGATGTGGGAGCGCTTCGGCGAGTATCCCGACGCGTTGACCAACACCGCCCGCATCGCCGAGCGGTGCCACGTCAATCTCGACTCCAAGGTCTACCACCTCCCGAACTTCGACGTGCCGGAGGGCGAGACGCTCGACGCGCACTTCGAGCGGGTGACCCGCGAGGGCTTCCAGGTTCGCCTGCCGCGCCTGAAGGAATTGATGGCGCGCGGCGCCCTGCGCCACACGATCGAGGAGTACGAGACGAGGCTCGACTACGAGATCGCGATGATCCAGAAGATGGGGTACACCGGGTACTTCCTCATCGTCTGGGACTTCATCCGGTACGCGCGCGAACAGACCATCCCGGTCGGGCCCGGCCGCGGGTCGGCGGCCGGCAGCGTCGTCGCCTGGTGCCTGAAGATCACCGACGTCGACCCGATCGAGTTCGACCTGATTTTCGAGCGCTTCCTCAACCCCGAACGCGTGTCGATGCCCGATATCGACATCGACTTCTGCGAGCGCCGCCGCGGCGAGGTGATCGACTACGTCACCCGCAAGTACGGCCGCGAGAACGTCGCGCAGATCATCACGTTCGGGACGATGAAGGCCAAGGCCGTGGTGCGCGACGTCGGACGCGTCATGGACATGACCTACGCCGAAGTCGACAAGGTCGCCAAGCTGATTCCGCCAGCCCTCGACATGACGCTGGAGAAGGCGCTGGTCGAGAACCCGGCGCTCAAGCAGCTGCGCGACACCGATCCGCGCGTCAAGGATCTGCTCGACATCGGCCAGCGCCTCGAGGGCATGACGCGGCACGCCTCGGTCCACGCCGCCGGCGTCGTGATCGCGCCCAAGGCGATCACCGAATACGCGCCGCTCTACAAGGGGGCGCGCGACGAAATCGTGACGCAGTGGGCGATGAAGGAAATCGAGAGGATGGGTCTCCTCAAGATGGACTTCCTCGGCCTCAGCACGTTGACGCTGATCGACGATGCGCTGAAGGAGATCAAGCGGACCACCGGCGAAACGCTGGACATCGACGCGATCCCGATGGACGACGCGAAGACGTTCGCGCTGTTTGCCGACGGACAGACGGCTGGCGTGTTCCAGTTCGAGTCGTCGGGCATGCGCGAGGTGCTGCGCAAGGCGAAGCCGTCACGCTTCGACGACCTGATCGCGCTCAACGCCCTGTACCGCCCCGGCCCGCTCGGCGCCGGCGTCGTCGACAGCTTCGTGAACCGCCGCCACGGCCGCGAGGAGATCACCTACATGGTCCCGCAGATGGAGCCGATCCTGCGGGATACGTACGGCGTCATCGCGTACCAGGAACAGGTGATGCGCGTCGCCCGCGACGTCGGCGGCTTCACGATGGGTGAAGCCGACCTGCTCCGCAAGGCCATGGGCAAGAAGGACCCCAAGGTCATGGCGGCGCAGCGCGATCGCTTCGTGGTCGGCGCCGTCGAGAACAAGCTGACCCCGAAGAAGGCCGGCGAAATCTTCGACCTGCTGGCCTACTTCGCCGGCTACGGCTTCAACAAGTCGCACTCGACG
>DATJTM010000199.1:0-2935 GCA_035503395.1 Luteitalea sp. | reverse complement strand
GCCACAGTAGTGCAGGGGAGATGCCTGCGCGCCGACCGGACGTGCGTCGGCTGGTGTCCGGCGCCCACACCCGGATCGACAGCCGCCGTCACACCCGACTTTTCCGAGGAGTTCTGTCCATGAATCGCATTGCAACCCTGGCCCTCGCCCTCCTGGCGTCGGGCGCAGCGCCGGTGCTGGCGCAGCCAGCCGGTGGCTGGACCCCGTTGTTCGACGGCAAGACCCTGGCCGGCTGGCAAGGCTTCAAGGGCAAGCCGCTCGGACCCGGCTGGAAGGTCGTCGACGGCGCGATCGTGCTCGACGGCAAGGCCGGCGATCTGGTGAGCGCCAAGGAGTACGCCAACTTCGAGCTCGAACTGGAGTTCAAGATCGCCGAGGGTGGCAACAGCGGCATCATGTACCGCGTCACCAACGAGGGCGACGCGCCGTACTACAGCGGCCCCGAGTACCAGATCCTCGACAACGAGCGTCACCCCGACGGCAAGAACGGGCCGGACCGGTTCACCGCCGCCAACTACGATCTGATCGCCCCGACCGGCGCGCCCAACGAGCCGGCGGGGGAGTGGAACACCGCGAAAATCGTCGTCAACGGCAACCACGTGGAGCACTGGCTGAACGGCACCAAGGTCGTGACGTACGAGTTCGCCAGCCCCGAGTGGAACAAGCTGGTCGCCGAGAGCAAGTTCAAGGCGTGGCCGATCTACGGCAAGGCCTCGCGCGGTCACATCGTGCTGCAGGACCACGGCAACCACGTCGAGTTCCGCAACATCCGGATCAAGGAACTCAAGTAGATGTCCTCAGCCACGCGCATCAAGCTCTCGATCCTCATGTTCCTCGAGTACTTCGTCTGGGGAACGTGGTACGTGACCATGGGGCCGTACCTGAACGAGACGCTGAAGTTCAGCGGCGCGCAGATCGGCCTCGCCTACGGCGCCACCGCATTGGCCGCCATCGTCTCGCCGTTCTTCGTCGGGATGGTGGCCGACCGCTTCTTCGCCACCGAGAAGATCATGGCGGTGCTGCACCTGATTGGTGCCGTGCTGCTGTTCTACGTCACGACGCTGGCCGACTTCTCGTCGTTCTACCCGGTGCTGCTGATCTACACGCTCTGCTACATGCCGACGCTGGCCCTGGCCAACTCGCTGTCGTTCCGACAGATGACCGACCCGGGCAAGGAGTTTCCCGGCGTGCGCGTGCTCGGCACCATCGGCTGGATCGTCGCCGGCGTGGTGATCTCCATCCTCGGCTTCGGCAAGACGGCCGGCATGTTCCAGACGGCCGCGGTGGCGTCGGCGCTGCTCGGCCTCTACAGCTTCGCCCTGCCGCACACGCCGCCGCTCAAGACCGGTGGCGCGCTGACGATGCGCGACATCCTCGGGCTGGATGCACTGGCGCTCATGAAGGAGCGCTCGTTCGCCATCTTCGTCCTCGGCTCGTTCCTGATCTGCATTCCGTTGCAGTTCTATTACGGATTGGCGGGCACGTTCCTCAGCGAGATCGGTGTCGCCAACGTCGAGTCGAAGATGACGCTCGGCCAGGTCTCCGAGATCGGCTTCATGCTGCTGATGCCGTTCTTCTTCGTCCGTCTCGGCGTCAAGTGGATGCTGATCGTCGGGATGATCGCCTGGACGCTGCGCTACACGCTCTTCGCGATGGGTGACGCCGGCGCCGGCATGTGGATGCTCTACATCGGCATCCTGCTGCACGGCATCTGCTACGACTTCTTCTTCGTCACCGGCCAGATCTACATGGACAAGAAGGCGCCGCCGCAGCTGCGCGGAGCGGCGCAGGGCTTCATCGCGTTCGTCACGCTCGGCCTCGGCATGTTCATCGGCTCGCTGGTGTTCGGCCCGGTGCTCGACGCCAACGTGGTGGCCGGCGTGCCGCCGCACAACTGGCAGAACGTCTGGATCGTGCCGGCCGTGTTCGCCCTGGCCGTGCTCGTCCTGTTCGCCGCGCTGTTCAACGACAAGGCGAACGACACGCACGCCTAGCATTCGGCAGGTAGGGCCGGCTCTCCGAGCCCGGCCGATCGCCCGAAGCGATGGGCCGCGTTGGGACCGCCTTCGCCAAACGGCTTCGGCGCGCCGTGCAACCGGCCCTGCCTGCGTGAATTGCCAGTCGAGCGGTCTCGACATTCCGCCTTCCGCATTCCCGCATGGCGCCGTGAGCAATTGCGAGCGATGACTTTGGGCGAGCCGTTGCGAACCGTGCGTGTGACCCGCTATGTGACGCCGCTGCGCGAAGGCGGCTCACTGCCGGCCATCGTCGAGGCCGACGATGACGGGTTGTACGTCCTGAAGTTCCGCGGGGCAGGGCAGG
Organism: Luteitalea sp.; assembly: GCA_035503395.1. Lineage (GTDB taxonomy): Bacteria > Acidobacteriota > Vicinamibacteria > Vicinamibacterales > Vicinamibacteraceae > Luteitalea. Next base: position 613 of record DATJTM010000199.1, on the reverse strand, counting down.
GGCCGCGGGCACTCATCGCGGAACTGGTGGCGGGCGAGATCGCCCGCGCACTCGGCCTGCCGGTGCCGGAACTGGTGCTGGTGGAGCTCGATGCCACGCTGGCGCGTACGGAGCCGGACCCGGAGATTCAGGAACTGATTCGCGCCAGCGACGGCCTCAATCTCGCCCTCGACTACCTGCCGGGCTCGGTCACGTTCGATCCCGTCGCCAACGCCATCGACGCCCGTCTCGCGTCCGCCGTGGTGTGGTTCGATGCCTTCACCAGCAACGTCGATCGCACCGCGCGCAACACGAACCTCCTGATGTGGCATCGGCAGCTGTGGTTGATCGACCACGGCGCCTGCCTCTACTTCCATCACGGCACCGCCCCGGCCGACTTCGCGACGCGGGTCGACGACCGCTTCACGCGCATCAAGGAGCACGTGCTGGTGCGCAAGGCGTCGGCGCTGCGCGAGGTGGATGCCGAGCTCGCGGCGCGACTCACGCCCGACGTCATCGCGAGCGTCGTCGACCTGGTGCCTGATGTGTGGCTGCCCGAGGACGAGGCCGACGTCACACGTCGGGCCTACGCCGACTACCTGGTGGCTCGCGTCACCGGCACACGGGCTTTCGT
>DATJTM010000198.1:0-2283 GCA_035503395.1 Luteitalea sp. | reverse complement strand
CCGCGACACCGGCATCGTGCTTCGCGTGCAGAAGCTCGGTGAAGCGGACCGGATCATCACCTTCCTGACGCAACGGCACGGCAAGCTCCGCGCCGTGGCGAAGGGGGTGCGCAAGACGTCGTCGAAGTTCGGCGCGCGGCTCGAGCCGTTCTGCCACGTCGACGTGCAGTTCTACCCCGGTCGAACGCTGGACATCATCACGCAGGTGCAGACGCTGGACGCATTCGGCGTGGGGATCGTGAAGGACTACCAGCGCTACACGGCGGCGTGCGCGATCGCCGAGACCGCCGATCGCCTCGCGGCCGAAGAGGGCGAACCCGTGCTGCGCCTCTACATGATCGTCGTGGGGGCCCTCAGGGCGTTGGCGGCCGCGGAACGTGACCCGTCGTTGTTGTTGGACGCGTTCCTCATGCGTGCGATGGCGTTCGCCGGGTGGGCTCCTGCGGTGAACGAGTGCGCGAAATGCGGCGATCCGGGGCCGCATCGGGCGTTCAGCATCCAGGCGGGCGGCTCGTGTTGCCCGAACTGCCGTCCCGCAGGTGCCTCTTCGCCCTCGCAGGACACGTTGGCGCTGCTCTCGGCGTTGCTGCACGGGCAGTGGCACGTGGTGGACGAGATTCCGCACCTCGCCCGCCGCGACGCGAGTGGCCTGGTCGCGGCACATCTGCAGTGGCACCTCGAACGGCAGCTCCGCTCGTTGCCGTTGGTCGAACGCAAGGCGCAGCCGGCAGACGGCTAATGTGGCGCGTACCGACAATGGTTTTCGCTCGAAAGGATGTCTGGTCGCATGCTGCGTCGCCGCCGCTCTGAGCGTGAGAAGCGCGTCCCGCGCCCGCCGGAGCCGCACGAGTCCGGTGCGACGCCTCCGGACATCCCCGCCGACCTGGTGCCCAAGCACATCGCGATCGTGATGGACGGCAACGGCCGGTGGGCGAACCAGCGCGGGTTGTCGCGGGTCGAGGGCCACAAGCGCGGCGAGCAGGTCGTGCTCGACGTCGCGAAGGGCTCCATCGAGCTGGGCGTGAAGTGGCTCTCGCTGTACGCGTTCTCCACCGAGAACTGGAAGCGCAGCCCCGAAGAGGTCCGCTTCCTGATGAACTTCAACCGCGACGTGATCGCGCGCCGCACCGACGAGCTCGACGAGATGGGCGTCCGCATCCACTGGGCCGGCCGCTCGCCGAAGCTGTGGGGCAGCGTCATCAAGCAGCTCCAGGAGGCCGAGGTCCGCACGGCCGAGAACGACGTGCTGAACCTCGTGATGTGCGTGAACTACGGCGGCCGCGCCGAGATCGGCGACGCGGCGCGGGAGATCGCACGGCTGGTCGCCGCCGGGCAGGTCAACCCGGACAAGGTCGACGAGCGCATGCTCGCGAAGTACATGTACAAGCCGGAGATGCCGGACGTCGACCTGTTCATCAGGCCGTCCGGTGAGCAGCGGATCTCGAACTTCCTGCTGTGGCAGTCCGCGTACGCCGAGATGGTGTTCCAGGACATCCTCTGGCCCGACTTCGACCGCCGCGACCTGTGGCGCGCCTGCGAGAAGTTCGCCGGGCGCGACCGTCGCTTCGGTGGCGCCGTCGACAAGCCCGGCGAGGAGGTGGTGTCGTCGTGAACGCGAGCGGAGAGGCCCTGGAGGCCGCACGCAAGGCGTTGGAGCTGTTCCACGACGTGTCGGTGGACGACGACGGCGCGCTGAGCTTCCGCCACGGCGACGTGCCGTGCGCGGTGCAGGGCATGGAGCTGGCCGAGGGCCTGACCGTGCTGTCGCTGACCGTCGTGGTCGCCTGGGACCTGCCTGCGGAAGCGGCCGGCTGGGTCGCCGAACGCGCTGGTCAGGGCCTGTTCGGCACGCTCGGTGTGATCCACTCCGAGCGCGGCACGGACGTGATGCTGCGGTACGCGTTCCCCGCGGACGGCCTCAAGCCCGAGCCGTTGAGCACGCTGCTCATGCTCGTCGTCTCGACCGCGTCGCAGGTGCGCGGCGAGCTCCTCTCCCGGTTTTCTTGAGAAAGGACCCTTCGATGGGTGGCGTGATCATTTACGAGCCGGAAGAGGACTCGGACATCAACGAGTTCCCCTGGACCGTCACGTTCGAGCCCTCGGGCGGCGACGACTGGGACTCGTTCATCTGCGGCCCGTACGAGCGTGACCACGCCGTCGCGCTGGCGGAGGCCGTGGCGCTGGACGACGAGGAGGGCGGCGTGCTGGCGATCGTGAAGCCGATGCTGCCCGCGCTGTCCGCCGAGGACGTCTCCGCCACCATCGAGGAGCTGCGCGAAGCCG
>DATJTM010000197.1:0-2702 GCA_035503395.1 Luteitalea sp. | reverse complement strand
AGCCGGCAACCGGCAACCGGGAACCGGGAGACCGCACCTGGTACCGCCCACAGGTAGGCTGTAGGCCGCAGCCTGTAGCCTGGTTTCCCAAGGCCCAAGGCTGTTCCCCGTCCCTGCCAAAAGCCGTGGTGGCCTTGACGGCCTGCTGAGCCGCCCCTACCATCCCTGTCTAGCTAGGGCATATCTAGCTAGGGAACCGATGAAGCCGAAGAACGACATCCTCCAGGGCACGCTCACGCTGCTGATCCTCCGCAGCCTCGAAGGGCAGGGCGCGCTGCATGGCTACGCGCTGTGCGGCCACATTCAGCGCGTGTCGGACGACACGTTGCGCGTCGAGGAAGGGTCGTTGTACCCGGCCCTGCACCGGATGGAGCAGGAAGGCTGGGTGTCGCCGTCGTGGCGCGTGACCGAGAAGGGCCGGCGCGCGAAGTTCTACACGATTACCGAGCGTGGACGGCAGCAGCTCGACGCCGAGCGCGAGAGCTGGGCTCGCCTGACGCGCGGGGTCGGTCGCGTCCTCAAGTACAGCTGACGGCATGGGCTGGATGGCCAGGGCGGTGAACGTGTTCCGTCACGAGCGGTTGATCGACCGCCTCGACGACGAGCTCGCGTTTCACGTCGCCGAACGGATCGACGAACTGGTCGAGGGCGGCATGACGCCTGACGAGGCCAGGACCGAGGCGCTGCGGCGCTTCGGCAACTACACGCGACAGCGTGAGAGGACGCGGGACATGAACATCGTGGCATGGCTCGAGGCCATGGTCGGCGACCTGAAGTACGGCGCCCGTCAGCTTCGGCTCAACCCCGGCTTCGCCACCGTGGCGGTGCTGTCGCTCGCACTCGGCATCGGCGCGAACACGGCCATCTTCCAGTTGATCAACGCGCTTCGACTGCGCAGCCTGCCGGCGGTGCAGGCACCGCAGGATCTGGCGTCGATCGGGCAAGGCCCCGAGTTCCTCCGCAACGGGTGGGGCAGCTCGCGGCATACCGCGTTCACGTATGCGCAGTACGAAGCGCTGCGCCGCTCGCAGTCGGCCTTCACCGACCTCATCGCGTTCGGCACCACGCGCTTCAACCTCACCCGCAGCGGTGAAGCACGTTATGCCGAGGGCTTGTGGGTCAGCACCAACTTCCTCGACGTGCTCGGGGTGACGCCAGCCTTCGGCAGCGGCTTCGTCAAGGTGCACGACGAGCGCGACTGCAGCCAGGCGGGCGCGCTCCTGAGCCACGCGTTCTGGCAGCGGCAGTTCGGCGGTGATCCTGGCGTGATCGGCCGCGAGATGTACGTCCACGGTCGTTCGTTCCCGATTGTCGGCATCACGCCGCCGGCCTTCATCGGCCTCGAGCCCGGCCGCCAGTTCGACGTCGCGCTGCCGATCTGCACCGACACGCTGTTCGCGCTGACGCCCGATCGTCGTCGCTTCGATCGACTCGACGCCTGGTGGCTCACGCTCGTCGGTCGCCTCAAGCCAGGTTGGAACGTCGAGCGCGCATCGGCCCAGGTGCGCGGCCTGTCTGGCGCAATCTTCCGCGAAACCCTGCCGCCGTCGTATCGCCCGTCGGAAGCCGAGAAGTACCTGAAGAACCAGATGACCGTCGAGGACGCGCGGGCCGGCTTGTCGTCGCTGCGCCGCCGTTATGAAGATCCGCTCTTCATCCTCTTCACCGTCGCCGGTCTCGTGCTCCTGATCGCGTGCGCGAATCTGGCGAACCTCCTGCTGGCCCGCAGTAGCGCCCGTCAACGGGAGATGGCCGTGCGGCAGGCGGTCGGTGCATCGAGGGGACGCTTGATCGGACAGCTCTGCGCCGAGAGCCTGCTGATTGCCGCGTGCGGGGCGATGCTCGGTCTGATCGTCGCGCAGTTCGCCAGTCGCGCGCTGATTGCGTTCCTTTCGAGTGACGACTCACCGATTGTGCTGTCGCTCTCGCTGGACGTGAACATGTTCGCGTTCACCACCGGTCTGGCGCTGCTCACATGTCTGCTCTTCGGCGTCGGCCCGGCGATTCGCGCCACGAGCATTCCGCCAGCGATGGCCATGCAGGGTGGTCGTGGCACCGCGCAGTTCGCCGAACGCCAGCACCTGCGACGCGCGCTCGTCGTGGTGCAGGTCGCGATCTCGCTGGTGCTGTTGTTTGGCGCCCTGCTGTTCGGCCAGACGCTGCGGAACCTGATGACGCTCGATTCGGGCATGACCCCAGAGGGCGTGCTGGTGGCCAGCGTCGATGCGCGTCTCCCCGACCTGCCGCCGACGCATCGGCGCGTCGTGTTCGACGAGATGCAGCGGCGCATCGCTGCATTGCCTGGCGTGCAGTCGGCCGCGCAGGTCTGGCTCACGCCGTTCGGTGGATCCGGCTGGAACGGCGGTGTCCGCGCGCCCGAAGCACCGGCCGACCAGGCCAAGGAGAGCTGGTTCAACCGCGTCGGCCCCGGCTACTTCGCGACGATGGAGACACGGGTGTTGGCGGGCCGTGACTTCAGCGAGAGCGACACCATTTCGTCGCCGCAGGTGGCCATCATCAACGAGGAGTTCGCCAGGCAGGTCTTCGGCGGTGGCAACCCGGTTGGCAAGCGATTCAAGCGCGACGCTCCGGCTGGCGAGACCGAGGAGGAATACGAGGTCGTCGGTATGGTGCGCAACACGCGCTACAACGGCCTGCGTGAGGACGTCCGCGCCATCGCCTTCATGCCCGTGGCGCAGGAG
>DATJTM010000196.1:0-10771 GCA_035503395.1 Luteitalea sp. | reverse complement strand
GGGACGACGTCCTGATCGAAGGGAGTGATTTCTCGATGGCGCCACTCCCCGCCGCGGAGAACGGCTTCCCGGTCGGCATCGTGCCGGGTGAGAACGCCATCGACACCAAGGCGAGTGGGTCGGCTGCGCGGGCGTCGATCGTCGTCCGCGACACTCGCGCCACCGGCTTCAAGAACGGACTCATCGCCAACATGGCCGCGTTCAACATCAAGGAACACGTGCAGGCGACGTTCGAGCGCGTCAGCGTGAGCGGATCGCACATCGCCTTCCGATTGCGCGGGCCCGGATCCAACGAGGGGGCCTGGGTGGACATCACCAACACGGTGGTGCACGACGTCACTTACGGTGTTCGCTACGAAGACGACATCGAACGCTTGCGCGTCGTCCATACCACCTTCGGCCGCGGCGTCGCCCGCGCCTTCGTCGCGGCCGAATCGGGCTGGGGCGGCCTCGACGTCCGCAATTCCGCCGTGCTCGGGTCATCCCTGCCGACTGAGGCGCCCGCCGTCGCCGGCAATCTCGCGGTCACGGTCAGTGCATTCGTCGATCCATCAACTGGGCGCTATGCACCGATCACGGGATCGCCGCTGATCGATGCGGCGGCGGACGATGTCGACGGACCCGGCGACGATTACCTCGGCACCAGTCGTCCGCAAGGCCGCGCCGCTGACGTCGGGGCCTACGAATCCATCGTCTCCACACCGAGTGGTCTGGCCCTGACCATCGCGCCGGTCGCCAGCGACCCCACCAACGCCGTCGCCGTATCGTGGCCAGCGGTCGCCGGCGCGACCGGCTATCTCGTCGAACGTTCCGTGGACGACCGGACGTACACGGTGGCCAGCCGGCACGGCGTCACATCCAGGCAGTGGACCAACAGTGGATTGCGCAGCGGTGCGCGGTACTGGTTCCGGCTTCGGGCAACGACCGCCGACGGCGCGAGCACCGTCGGTCCGGCCGTCAGCATCGCCTTGCAGGCCGAAGCTGCCAGGCCCGCAGCGCCGACCGGTCTGACGGCGAGCCGGTCCGGGGCCAAGGTGACCCTTCGTTGGCAGGATCGGTCGCTCGAGGAGGACGGCTTCACCATCGAGCAGTCCACGGACGGCAAGCGCTTCGTCCGCCTGACGGGCCGCGCTGTCAACGTGACCTGGTTCAGCCACGAGACAGCGCCGCGCGGCACCTCCTGGTATCGCGTGGTCGCGTTCAATGCGACCGGACAGAGCCAGTCTTCGAACGTCGTCCCGGTGACCGTTCCCTGAACGGATCACACCGGGACGGCGGGCGCCGCGATGGTGCGCTCAGCGCATCACGTCACTCAGCTTGGCGCCGGAGTAGCCAGTCATCTCGAGGTAGCCGACGCCGGTCGCGCTGCCGGAGACACGGACACTGCCTTCCCAATACGTGACGTTGGTCGAACGGCGGGTGCGGAGTTCCTGTGCGTCGAGGGCGGCCTCGACCGCAAGGTCAAGCCCGGCAGACGGGACTCGCACCTGCCACACGACCGGATACGAGGCACCACTCTTCGGTGAGCGCCACTGTCGGCCTGGGACGAGCGTGAAATCAGAAACCGACAGCTGACGCGTCCGGCCATCGCGCTCGACCAGCGTGCCGCTCGAGAACGGTCCACTCGTCCCGTCGTCGCGGCGCAACCGGTACACCATCAGTTCGCGCCCGTCGCTCAGTTGCAGCGCGAACCAGTCCCATCCGCGGGTGTCGGGGTCGAGCGCGCTGGTGCCGAACTCGTGGTCCATCCAGCTGGCTCCCTCCACGGTCCACTGACGGCCGTCGACACTCACGGTGCCGGTCGTCGGCATCCGTGTCAGCGAGTAGTAGTACGAGGCGTTGCCCGGATCGCGACCCTTTCGGCTGTAGCCCCGGTCGCCCTGCAGGACGGGCGTCTTGCCGGGTGCCAGCGTCAGGTCGAGTGCGAACTCGCCGGCGTCGGCAACGACCCGATGCTGCGACTGGGCGTCCTCCCACGCTCGCCACGAGTCGTTCCACACCTCGTACCGATCGGCCGCCGCGCCGGCCCATTGCACGCCGGCGCGGTTCAACCGGTCGGCGAAGCGGTGGCGCCCGGCCGAGACATCCGTCAGTGCGACATGCGTCATGTAGAGGTCGCGGACCGCGAAGGCCGACGGATTGACCGGATCGCGGACGACGCCGACTCGGAAGAACGTGACCTGGTACCCGAACGCGCGGCCGTCCGGCGCTCGCAGGTTGCCCGTGTAGTACCACCACTCGATCCGGTATGCCGGATGCGCCGCGTGGTCCGCGGGCAAGGCGACGGTGCGACCGGGAAGCGCGCGCTGCCACGCATCGGGATCGACCGGTCGCGCAGCTGGGACGGGCTGGTCCGCCCCTCGATGGTTGGCGGATGGACGCGGATCCGAGGCGCCCGCTCTCAGCGCGAGCAGCAGGACGGCGACGAGGCCACCGAGAGTGGCGCCGCGGCTGCCGCGACGCCAGCTCACTCGTCCTCCAGCAGCGCGACCGGAGCCCGGAGTGCGCGCGCAGCCGGATACAGGCCGGCGCACAGCGTGGCGACGACCACCACGACCGACATCTGTGCCAGCGCCGCCCACGGGATCGACAAGTGAATGGTCCAGCCAAAGCTCTGCACATTCACCACGTAGATCAGGATCAGCGCGAGCAACAGCCCGATGCCCACGCCGGCGGCCTGACTGACCGCTCCGAGCATCGCCGCTTCGGCCACCACCATCGCCCGGACCTGCGCCGGCGCCGCGCCGATGGTTCGGAGAATGGCCAATTCGCGACGCCGCTCGATGACCAGGGTGACCAGCGTGCCGACCACCCCGAGCAGCGCCACGACGATGGCGATCGCCTGCAGCGCGTAGGTGATCGCGAACGTGCTGTCGAAGATGTTCAGCACCTCCTGCCTGAGCGAGCGATTGGTGAAGATGAAGATGCCGGCGGAGGCCTCCAGGTCGCGTAGCAGGTCGGCGCGCACGGCCTCGGGGCGAGCCACGTCGGTCAGGTACACGGCCAGGCCGGTCGGCGACTGCCGACCGAAGAACCGCTCGAACGTGCCGAGATCCATCGTGACGATGCCCCGGTCGCTGGAGTAGTCGTAGTACACCGCGTCGACGACGAAGGTCGCCGGACCCGAGGGTGTCGCCAGCGTCACCCGGTCACCGACCTGCTTGCCGTAGCGGATCGAGAACGGCTCGGACACGACGAGCGCATCGCGGTCCTTCGCGGCGCCGAGCACCGCGGCCAGCGCCGTCGCGCTCGTCTCGCCGCCGCGGGCCGCCTTCAGCCGGAGGCCACCGAGCCGGCTCTGCACATCGAAATCCCCCGCACTGAGGTAGATGAGGCTGTCGGCGTACGGCACCGAGACGGAACGAAACGCGTCGACCGCCTCGACGGCGGGATGCGACCGGACGGCAGCTTCCACCTCCGGCGCCACCGTGGGCTGCCTGGCACCGGCGCGACGCGAGGCGGGCCCCACGAACAGGTCCGCCTTCAGGCTCTGCCCCACCCAGTCGATCACGGTCTGCCGAAAGCTGCTGATCATGACGGTGATGGCGACCATCATCGCCAGGCTCACCGAGAGGGCCGCGACGCTGACGGCCACCCGGCGGATGGCACCGCCGAGGGCGGCGTGCGCGAGCCACCCACCCACGCCGAACACCCTGAACCACGCCGTGCGGCCGTGTCCGGCGGCGGCAGCGAGGGCCGTCGGGATCAGGAGCGCGGCACCAAACACCAGCGTGATGCTGGCGAGATAGCCGGCAACGGGGAGTCCGTCGACGAGCGGCAACCGGCTCGACGCGACCGACGCGATCAGGAGCGCCAGTGCCGTCCACAGCCGGCCACCCCGGCTGGTTCGCAGTGTCGCCGCCTGGTCGGCCCCCCGAAGCACGGCCAGCGGCGGCACCGCGGCCGCTTCACGGGCTGGCAGCCATGCGGCCACCAGCGAGAGCGGGACGCCAATCAGCGTTGCAAGCACCACGTCGCCGGGACCCAGGGCGACTGGCGCCGCGGCCGTCGCCACGTACAGGGTCGACACCGTGCGCGCCGTCAGCGCGCCGGTCGCATCGGCCAGTATTCTCGCCAGCGGAACGCCCACCACGACCCCCAGGCCACCCAGCACTGCGGCCTCACCCAGAAACAACCCCTGGACCTGCCGGCGCGTGACCCCGACCGCCCGCAGCGTTCCAATCTCGGTGCGCCGGGCCAGCACGGAGACCGACACCGCGTTGTAGACCAGGAACAAGCCGACCAGCAGCGCGATCGCGGACAGCGCCGTCAGGTTGAGGTGGAAGGCCGCAAGCATTTGCTCGACCTGCTGCCCACGCCGCGCGGGTCGCTGCACCATCAGGCCGGCCGGCAACCGCGCCGCGATGGCGCGTTCGGCCGTGTCGATGTCGACGTCGTCGTGCAGGCGGAGGTCCAGCCGGTCGATGGTGCCGAGTCGCCCGAACGCCCATTGCGCGGCGGCGATGTCCATCAAGAGGAAGTTGCCGTCGAGCAGCTTGGCCGGCCCTTCCGCCTCGAGCAGTCCGCGCACGCGGAGCGTCCGCGGGCGGTCGCCGACAATGACGGACAAGGGGTCACCGACGCGAAGATGGTGACGGTCCGCGAAGGCGCGGGTGGTGACGGCCGCGTCCGGGTCGGTCAGCAGCGCGAGGATGTCGATGGCAGTGGTCGGCGTGGGCGCGGATCCGCCGACCTCACCGACGTCGTAGTCACGCAAGGCGTAGTCGCGCAGGATGTCGACGCCCAGGACCCGCACCAGTTCGGTGCGGCCCGCTGACTTCCCGGCGCGTTCCCCACGCAGCGGCGCCGTCGGTACGCGTACGACCAGGTCGCCGTCGATGACCGGGCTCGTCACCCCATAGCCGTCGAGCCACTGGAGTTCCCGCAGCCGCCGTTCGTCGATGCCGAAGGCTGCCCCCACGATCTCGAGGCCAGCCCGGCCCGAGGTCAGCTCGAGCGCCGCCTCGAAGCCCCGCACCGCGCTGGCATTCGTCAACCGGACGGCCAGCACGACCGCGATGCCCGCGGCGATGCCCAACACCGTGATGACGGACCGCAGCGGCTCGGCGCGCAGCTGCCGGAGGATGACCTGCTGGAACAACCGCATCAGCGTCCCGACCGAAGCGAGGCGTCCCGACCACCGTCGCGACCACTCGTCTCATCGACGATGTGTCCGTCGCGCATGTGGAGGGTGCGGTGGGCCCTGGCCGCAGTCGCCGCATCGTGCGTGGCCATCACGATGGTCAACCCCAGCGTCGTGTTGAGTTCCGCGAGGAGGTCGAGGACACGCTGTCCGGTCGCCGAGTCGAGGTTCCCTGTCGGCTCGTCGGCAATCATCACGGCGGGTCGATGAATGATGGCTCTGGCGATGGCCGCGCGCTGCAGTTCGCCGCCAGACACCTGCGCCGGGAAGGCCTCCAGCCTGGCCGACAGGCCGACCAACTCCCCCAGCGCACGGGCGGCCAGCCCGGCGTCTCTCACCGACTGCCCAGCCAGCAGGAGCGGCAGGGCGATGTTCTCCGCCAGCGACAGGGTCGGCAGGAGGTGGAAGAACTGGAAGACGAATCCGATCCGCAGGCGCCGCACCGAGGTCAGGCGGTCGTCGGGCAACCGAGCCAAGTCGTGCCCGTCGAGGGAAATCGCGCCGGACGTCGGACGCTCCATGGCGCCGCAGAGGTGCAGCAGGGTCGACTTGCCGCATCCAGACGGTCCCATGAGCGCGACGAACTCCCCACCCGCCACCTCGAACGACACGTCCGCGACGGCGTCCCGTTCGAGCCCTGGATACCGCTTCCTGAGATGGGAGGCCGTTAGCATCTGTCAGTGTTTAGACGCCGGTGACGGCTGGACGTCGCATCTCGGTCGGCCCGTTGGCCACCGCGGAGCATTGGCCGGCAAAAGTCTGCCTTATGGTAGTCTTTCGTTCGCCGGTCCGTGCGTTTTCCATCGCCCATCCGTTCTCATCAGTGAGCGGAACGTCTGCGGAAAGCTCCGCACTATCGATTGGCTCCCCGGCGCCGATTACCTCTGCGCGGCGCCGCAGCAGGAGTTGTCGGCATAAGCGATCGGCATGAAGAATCCAGAGAACGCACAGCTCATTGGCGTGAGCACGCAAATGGTCGAGCTGAAGCTCGAGATCCAGCGTATCGCCCGCTCGGACGCCAAGGTGCTGGTGACGGGCGAGAGCGGCGTCGGCAAGGAGCTGGTGGCTCGAGCCATTCACACGCACAGCCAGCGTGTCGAGCGCCCGTTCATCGCGATGAACTGCGCGGGACTGCCCGAGACCTTGCTCGAGTCGGAGCTGTTCGGCCACGTGAAGGGGAGTTTCACGGGCGCCTACCGGGACAAGCCCGGCAAGCTGGAAACGGCAGACACCGGCACGATGTTCCTCGACGAAGTCGGCGAGATGACCCTGCGGATGCAAGGCCTTCTGCTCCGCTTCCTCGAGACCGGAGAGCTCCAGAAGGTGGGGGCTGACCACCGGGGCCGGCTGGTCAATGTGCGGATCATCGCCGCCACCAATCGCAACCTCCAGGATCTGATCGCCAAGGAACAGTTCCGCGAAGACTTGTTCTACCGACTCAATGTCATTCACTTCATGGTGCCGTCCCTGCGCGAGCGTCGTGAAGACATCCCATTGATGATCGAGCACTTCCTCCGCCGCTACACGTCTCTCGGCGGCGGACATCTGGTTCGGGGGTTCGAACCGGAAGCCTTTCAGGCGCTGATTGAGTATTCGTGGCCGGGCAACGTCCGCGAACTCGAGAACGTCATCGAGCGCCTGGTCGTAACGGGGAGGAACGAACTCATCCGCGTCGACGACCTGCCGTTGGAAGTGAAAGCGCAGCGCGGGATGGCGGTCCGCCCCCGGCGCGAGCGCCGTCGGACGGTGGCCGATGATTTGTATAGGAAGTTGATCGAGGACAAGCAGTCCTTCTGGACGGCGGTCTACCCGCTCTACATGGAGCGGGAAATCACCAAGCAGAACGTACGAGACCTGGTGCGCCGAGGCCTGGAAGAGGCCCGGGGCAATTACAAAATCGTCTGCAGAATGTTCAACATGGACCAGAACGACTACAAACGGTTCCTGAATTTCCTCCGCAAACACGATTGCCAGCTGCCTTTCAAGGAGTTCCGCTGAGGTGACCTCCATGCGAATCTCCCGGGCCGCCGTGCTCTTGTTGTGCGTTGCGCTGGCCCCGGCGGCGGCGAGGGCCCAGTCACCGACGCCGGTGCCGACGCAACCGGTCACGCCTGCTCCGACACAGCCGGTCGCCCCGGTGCCTCAGCCGTCGGCGAGCGTGCCCGCGCCTGCCGGTGCTTCGACGCCCGCGCCGGCCGAGGCTGCAGCCGTGGTGCCGCCCGACTACGTGATCGGCGCCGACGACATCCTGTCGATCGTCTTCTGGGAGCAGGCCAATCACGGCGGCGAAGTCATCGTCCGGCCCGACGGCAAGATCACGTTGCCTCTGATCAACGACGTCCAGGCCGCGGGGCTGACCCCCGAGCAGTTGCGGCAGCACATCGTGGCCGCGGCGGCGCGTTACCTGCGTGACCCCAACGTCACGGTGATCGTCAAGCAGACCAACAGCCGGCGGGTGTACGTGACGGGCCGGGTGAACAAGCCGGGCACGTACGTGCTGACGACGCCGGTCACCGTGCTGCAGATGCTTGCGCTCGCCGGGGGCATCGGCGAGTTCGCGAAGAAGGATCGGATCGTCGTCATGCGGACGGAAGGCGACCGCACGGCAAGTCACAAGTTCAATTACGGCGACGTGATCGCGGGCAAGAAGCTCGAGCAGAACATCCTGCTGCGTCCGGGGGACACGATTATCGTTCCGTAAGGACCGATGCGTCATCATGAACCGCTTCCGCCAGGTGAGGCTGCTGCTCGTATGCGGCCTGATGCTCGTTGCCCGACCCGCCGTCGGGCAGACAGGGGTAACGAACGGGCGGGTGTTCTCGTCGCTCTTCGGCGCCGCGGCGAGCGATGCCAAGGCGTCGACGGCGCTCGACGTCGATGCGTCCCTGTTTGCCGGCTACGACGATGACGTCTTTGCCCGTAGTTCGCGCCCCCGGCCCGACGCGTCGCGCCTGTCGGGGACGTTCGCGGGTCTGCAGGCGGGCCTCAGTTACCGACGCCGGCTGAGTCGTGGGGCACTGTCGGGCCGTGCCCAGACCGGCGGGCGCTACCTGCCCCAGAACGGCGAGTTCATCCCGACCTATCACTCCGGCGCCCTGTCGTACGGCACCGCGCTGAGCCCGCGGAACCGATTCGCGGTGACACAGCGCGTCGCCTATCGTCCGTTCTTCTCGGTCGTGCCGTTTTCGACCGGCTCCACACTGGGGCCGAGCGTCGACGGCGGCATGGGCGAGGAGGCGCCGTCCATTCCCGAGGATGTCGACGGCGATCCCGGCGGAGATTTTTCGCTCGCGTCGGACCGCGAGGCGGTGACCTACGGCACCGTCGCGTCACTCGTCCGGCAGATGTCCGACCGCGCGGTGCTGCAGTTCGCTGGCCGCTACTCGGCGGCCAGTTTCCTCAACGCCGACGTCGAGGGCTTCAGCAACACGCGCTGGGGCCTGCTCGGCAACTACGTGTACCGCTTCACCGACCATCTCGGCGTTCGCGTGGGATATGGGTTCCGCCGGTTCGAAGCGCGCGAAGGGCCGGCCAACAACAATCACGACATCAACCTGGGGCTGATCTACAACCAACCCTTCGTCTTCGGACGAGGCCGGACGACGCTCGCCTTCTCGACCGGGTCGACGACGTTGGTGCGCAGGCGGCTCGACGATGACGGCGTCACCCGCCGGCGCTTCGTCTGGCGAGCCCTGGGCACGGCCACGCTCACCCATGACTTCGTCGGCCCATGGCAGGCGCAGGCCTCGTACGTGCGGACGGTCGGGTACCTGGATGGCTTGACCGACCCGTTCTATGGCGACCGGCTCTTTGCCTCGATCGGCGGGCTGATCGGCCTGCGGTCGGACCTGTTCTTCTCGGCTGGCTACCTCAGTGGGTCGGTCGGCTTGTCCCGCCGTAACTACGACACGGCCACGGCCGGCGTGCGGTTGCGCACCGGCCTGTCGCGGACGATGGCGTTGTTCGCGCAGTACTACTACTTCCAATACCAGTTCGACGAGTCGATCGCCCAGGATCTGTTCGTGCCGGAGGGGCAGGAGCGTCAGGGCTTCCGCGCCGGCTTGACGGTGTGGGTCCCGCTCCTTCGCCGTTAAGGAACCGCTGTATGTTGCCCAGTCAGCAAATCACGCCCGATTGGCTACTCGCTGTCGCTCGTCGACGGTGGTGGCTCCTCGCCCTTCCGCTGCTCGTCGGCGGCATCGGCACCGCCATCTACGCGCAGACGCTCCCCAACCGCTACCGGTCCGAAGCGATCATCCTGGTGACGCCGCCGACCCTGCCGTCCAGTTATGTGCGTCCCACCGTCACGTTGCCGCTGGTGGAGCGGCTGCGGATCCTGCAGCAGGAGGTCTTGAGCCGCTCCCGACTGGAGCGAATCATTCTCGACCTCGATCTGTACCGGCAGGAGCGCGAAGCCGGCATCATGGAAGACGTCGTCACCCAGATGCGCAGCAAGGACATCTCGGTGTCGGCACCACGGGCCGGGGCACGCCGCAACAGCAACGCGGCGTCGTTCGTCGTGGGTTTTTCCTCGAGCAACGCCCGGGTCGCTCATCAGGTGGCCGAGCGACTGACGTCGCTGTTCGTGGACGAGAACACCAGGCAACGTGAAACGATCGCCGAAGGCACCGACCAGTTCCTGACCGCGGAGGTCGATTCGGCCAGGCTGCGGCTCGAAGAAACCGAAGGCAAGCTCGAAGCCTACAAGCGCCAGTACGGTGGGCAACTACCCGATCAACTGCAGTCCAATTTCGGCGCGCTCCAGAACGCCCAGGTGCAGGCGCAAAGTCTGAACGAGTCGCTCAACCGCGACCGGTCGGAGCAGATTGCCATCGAGCGCCAGATCAACGACTTGACCGGCGCCGCCACCGGTGGCGATGAGACGGTCGAGGCGGCCCCGCCACCCAATCCCTACGCAGATGCGCTCGCCAAGGCGCGCGGCGCGCTCGATGGGCTGCTCCTCCGCCTCACCCCCGATCATCCTGACGTCGTTCGGCAACAGCGTGTCGTCGCCGAGCTCGAGCAGCGCGCGCGCGATGCGGAGTTGCGGCGACCGCTGTCTCCCCAGACGCAAGTCGCGGCAACGACGCCAGCGCAGCGGTCGCGCGCCAACCAGTTGCAGGAACTGCGTCGTCGCTTCGAACAGGTCTCGGCCCAGATTGCCAGCAAGCAGCGCCAGATCGAGGCCCGTCAGGCGCAAGCAGCCGTCTACCAATCGCGAGTCGACGCGGCGCCGGCCCGCGAAGCGGAGTTGATCGGGTTGATGCGTGATTACGAGACTCTGAAGAACCGGTACAACCTGCTGCTGACCCGGAGTGAAGAGGCCAAGGTCGCGGCGAACATGGAACGTCGGCAGGTCAGCGAGCAGTTCCGGATCGTCGAGCCGCCACGCGTGCCCGAGCGTCCCGTCAGCCCGGATCGCACCCGGATGACGATGCTCGGTGCATTCGCGGGCGCGGGCCTCGGCCTCCTGGTCATCGGCTTGCTGGAGTACCGCGACCGGCGTTTCCGGACAGAAGACGATGTCGTCGCGGCGCTCGCGCTGCCGGTGGTGGCGGTGGTTCCGCTGCTCTTGAGCCACGCGGAACGCAAGGCGCAGTGGAAGCGTCGCTGGATGCTCTCGGGAAG
>DATJTM010000195.1:0-9847 GCA_035503395.1 Luteitalea sp. | reverse complement strand
AGCGCCAGCGCGCCGAAGACCAGGCCCAGCGCCGTGTAGATGACCGTCGGCTGTTGCCAGGCCCGGTAGTCGATGCGCATCACCACCACGGTCAGCAGCGCGCCCAGCAGCACCCAGGTCGCCTGCCGCGCCATCAGCTGCATCGGCATCGAGGTCGCGTCCAGCGCCTTGCCGGCCAGGGCGCTGTAGACCATCACGACGCTCACGCACACGAGGAAGAGGGCGGCACCGAAGAGCCACTTGTCCGACTTCAACTTGCGAGCCATGACACTCCCCCTCTAAAGGCGCCGCTGCCTGCGCCCGAAACCATGAGGTGCGGAACGAATGGTGAGCAGTCAGCAGTCATCAACAGACGTACGGGCCGAGACACCGACCTCGCAGACCGGGGCAGCCTGCGTTCCCAGCGGCCAGCTCTTGACCGCGTCACGCCTGCTGATGACTGCTCACCACTCACCCGTTCCGCACCTCCCCGCCATCCGGCGCGCCAGCCAGGCGCGTCACGATGGCCTTGAACACGCGACCACGATCGGCGTAGTCGCGAAACATGTCGAAACTGGCGCACGCCGGCGCCAGCACCATCACGCCGTCGCCGCGGCGCTGCGCCAGCGCCTGGCCGACCGCGTCTTCCATCGAACTGGCCCGAGTCACCGGTACGAAGGGCGCCAGCGCGCCCTCGACCAATGCGGCGGCTTCGCCGATCGCGACGACCGTGCCGCCACGGGCCTGGAGCGGCGGCCCCAACAACGCGAAATCGCCGCCCTTGTACACACCGCCGACGATCGCCGACACCGGCCCGTCGAAGGCCTCGACGGCGCGCGTCGCGGCTTCGACGTTGGTCGCCTTGGAGTCGTTGTAGACGCGCACGCCACCGACGGTCGCCACGTACTCCAGCGCGTGCTCGAGTCCGGTGAAGCCCTCGACGGCCCGGGTCATGTCCGGGCCTGAGACGCCAGCCAGGTGCGCCATCGCGCACGCCGCCATGACGTTGCCGAGCATGTGGCGCCCCATCAGACGCACCGCCGACACCGGCACCAGCGGCTCGCCCCCGCCATGTCCGTCGTGATGCGCAATCACGTCGCCCTCGATCGCCACGCCCTCGGTGGACGCGTTCCGGTCAGTGGCGCCGAACGTGACGACGCGCGCCCGTCCCGACGCCGCGTGCGCTCGCAGCTTCGCGTCGTCGGCCGGCACGAGCGCCCAGTCGTCGAGTGTCTGGTTCTCGAAGATGCGGGCCTTGGCCCGCTCGTACGCGTCCTCGGTGACGTGTCGGTCGAGGTGATCGGGCGAGAAATTGAGCCACGCCGCCACGCGCGGATGAAAGCGGACGATCGTCTCGAGCTGGAAGCTGCTGGTCTCGACGACGTGCCACGTCTCGCGGGTGGCCGCTTCGACCTGCGCCGACAGCGGCACGCCGATGTTGCCGCCCACCAGCACCGGCTGGCCCGAGGCTTCGATCATCCGTCCGACCAGCGTCGTCGTCGTCGACTTGCCCTTCGAGCCGGTGATGGCGATGACCGGACCGGCCAGGTGCGACGCCGCGTATTCGAGCTCGCCAATGACGGTGACGCCGCGGGCGCGCGCCGCTTCGAGCGGCGCCGCATCGGCCGGCACACCCGGGCTCACGACGACGAGATCGGCGCCTTGAGGCACGTCGGCGGGCATCGAGCCGAGTTGCAGTTCGACGCCGATCGCCTCGAGTTCTCCGCGTTCGGCCAGTTCCGGCTTGGCGTCGATCAACGTGACGCGACCGCCGCGGCCGACCACGAGACGGCTCGCCGCAAGGCCGCTCCGGCCTCCCCCCACCACGATGACGTGGCGCCCGTCGACGTCGTATGGCAGCGGTGTCATCGGAGCTTGAGCGTCGTGAGGCTGAACAGCGCGCACACGATCGCGATGATGAGGAAGCGGGTGATGACCTTCGGCTCGCTCCAACCACTGAGCTCGAAGTGGTGATGGAGCGGCGCCATCCTGAAGATGCGCTTGCCCCGCAACTTGAAGGAGCCGACCTGTAGGATGACCGAGGTCGCCTCGAGTACGAACACGCCGCCGACGATGATCAGCAGCAGTTCCTGCTTGATCAGGATCGCGACCGTGCCGAGTGCGCCGCCGAGCGCGAGCGAACCCACGTCGCCCATGAAGATCTCGGCCGGATACGAGTTGAACCAGAGAAAGCCGAGGCTCGCGCCGACAAGGGCGCCGCAGAACACCGTGAGCTCCGCCGCCGGCGCGAAACGCACCAGCAGCAGGTACTCGGCCAGCACGCGGTGGCCGGTCACGTACGCCAGTGCCGTGAACGTCGCCGCCGCGACCGCAAAGCAGCTGATCGCGAGACCGTCGAGGCCATCGGTGAGGTTGACCGCGTTGGACGCACCGACCAGCACGACGACTGCGAACGGCACGTACAGCAGGCCGAGGTCGGGAATCAGCCCTTTGAAGAACGGGAAGATCAGCCGCGTGTTGTAGAGGCCCTTGTTGGCCAGGATGATCAGCGTGATGCCGACCAGCAGCGCCACGACGATCTGGCCGCCCATCTTGTAGCGCGGCAGCAGTCCGTGATGATTGCGACGGGTGATCTTCAGGTAGTCGTCCGCGAAGCCGATCCCGCCGAACGCGACCGTCGACAGCACGGCGATCCAGATGTAGGCGTTGGTGAGGTCGGCCCACAGCAACGTCGGGATCACCGCCGCCGCCAGGATCAGCAGACCACCCATCGTCGGCGTGCCCGCCTTCGGCCGATGGCTCTCGGGTCCTTCGTGGCGGATCACCTGCCCGATCTGGAACTCCCGCAGCTTGCGGATCAGCCATCCGCCCAGCACCAGGCTGAGCACGAGCGCGGTGATGCTCGCCGCCGCGGTCCGGAACGTGATGTACCGCGTGACGTTCAGGATGGTGAACGTGTCGTGGAAGCGGAAGAAGAGGTGGTACAGCATCAGGCCACCGCCTCCGTCAACGCCTGCACCACGACTTCCATCTTCACGCCGCGCGAACCCTTGACCAGCACCGTGTCGCCCGGCTGGACGATCGTCCGCGCAATGGCTGCACCGGCCTGGCTGTCGGCCGCGTAATGCACGGCCGGCACGCCGGCCGCCTGAGCCGCATCCGCCAGTGCGCGCGCCGGGGCGCCGCCGACTGCCACCAACGCCGCAACGCCACGCTGGCCGGCCGCGTTGCCGCAGCGCGCGTGATACTGCTCGGCGAAGCTTCCGAGTTCGAGCATCTCGCCCAGCACGGCCACGGTGCGTCCGCGCGACGTCGCCAGTGTCTCGAGCGCGCGCATCAGCGCCGCCGGGCTCGAGTTGTACGCATCGTCGATGACGGTCCAGCCGCCCGGTGCCTGCACGACTTCGCCACGGTGCGGTGCCGGCGCCAGTGCCGCGATTCCAGACACGATGTCGTCCGCGCTGAGTCCACTCGATACGGCCACAGCCGACGCCGCCGCGATGTTGGCGAGGTTGGCGGTGCCGATCAGTCGCGTCTCGAAGGGTCGCGACTCGCCGGCGACCGACATCGTGGCCGCCGTACCGTCGGTGCCGCGCGGCTGCACGTCGCTGATCGAGACGTCGGCCGGCACGCCGACGCCGAACGTCACCACAGTTCCAGGGAACGTCGATGCGCGCGCAATCACCCGCGGGTCGGCGGCGTTGGCGACGAACACGGTGTCGCGCGTGGCGCCCTCGAGCACTTCCTGCTTGGCGATCGCAATCGCGTCTTCTGACGTGAAGAAGCCGAGATGCGCGTCGCCGACGTTGGTCCACACACGCACCTGTGGTTCCGCGATCGCGACCAGGCGGCTGATCTCGCCGAAGCCGCTCATGCCGAGTTCCATCACGGCGTACTGCGGTGCCGTGTGCAGTTCGAACAACGACAGCGGCAGCCCGAGGTGATTGTTCAGGTTGCCGCGGTTGCGGAACGTCGTGTAGCGCTGCGCCAGCAGCGTCGCCGCGATTTCCTTGGTGGTCGTCTTGCCGGCGCTGCCGGTGATCGCCACGACGGTCGACGCGGCACGGCGACGGATGACGCGCGCGGCTTCCTGCAATCCGTGCAGCGTGTCGTCGACGACGATGACCGGCACGGCGGTCGACGTGACAGACGCGGCATCACTCTCGACGACGGCAGCGGCTCCACGCGCGATGGCGTCGGCAACGAAGTGATGGCCGTCGAAGCGCGGCCCGCGAATCGCGACGAACAGATCGCCGGGGCGCAGCGTGCGCGTGTCGATCGACACGGTCGGCAGCGAGACGTCAGCGGCACCGGGCTGCAGCACGCCGCCGAACGCATCGGCCATCTCGCGGGCCGTCAGGGCGAAGGGCGGCGCGCTCATCGCGCACCTCCGCGCCGACGCAGCGCCGCGCGAGCCACCTTGGCGTCGTCGAACGGCAGCACGCGTTCACCGATCGTCTGGGTCGACTCGTGCCCCTTGCCGGCGACGAGGACGAGGTCGCCCGGCTCGGCGTCGACGACGGCACGGACGATGGCTTCTTCGCGGTCGACGATCGCCTTCCACGGCGTCGCCTGTACGGCCGGCACGTTGTGACCGGCATGCCGCGTCGGCCGCTCGGGTGGCACCAGCCCGCGCTTGATGTCCTCGATGATGGCGGCGGGATCCTCGGACCGCGGGTTGTCCGACGTCAGGATCACCAGGTCGCTGAGGCGCGCCGCGACCGCTCCCATCAGCGGGCGCTTGGTCTTGTCGCGATCGCCACCGCAGCCGAACACCGTGACGATGCGCTGCGGCGCCAGGGCGCGCGCCGTCTCCAGCAGGTTCTTCAGTGCGTCGTCGGTGTGGGCGTAGTCGACGATCACCGAGACGTCGTCGCTGGCGCTCGACACCACTTCGAAGCGGCCAGGCACGGCGGGCACCGTCGCGAGCCCGTCGGCGATCGCCTCCAGCGGAATCTCGAGACCGACGCAGGCCGCCACGACGCCGAGCGCGTTGTAGGCGTTCGGGCGTCCCGGCATCGGCATCCGCAGCGGCATCGTCCCGGCCGGCGTCCTGACCTCGGCTTCGATTCCACGCAGCGTCAGCGTCATCGACGTCGGCCACACGTCGGCCTCGCGAGTGAGCGCGTACGTGATCGGGCGCTGGACGGTCTCGACGAGCCGCTCACCACGGGGGTCGTCGAGGTTGATCGCGGCCGGCGCCTCGGGCGGCAGCATCTCGAACAGCCGACGCTTGGCGACGAAGTAGGCCTCCATGTCGCCGTGGTAGTCGAGATGGTCGCGCGTCAGGTTGGTGAAGATGGCGGCGCCGAATCGCGTGAATGCCACGCGATCGAGATCGAGCGCGTGCGACGACACTTCCATCGCACAGGCGCGGCACCCGGTGTCCACCATCTCGCGCAACAGGCGCTGCAGGTCAGGCGCTTCCGGGGTCGTGCGGGCCGAGGGCCGTTCGTCGTTGCCGACGCGATAGCCGGTGGTGCCGATGCGGCCACTCGTCCAGCCGGCGGCGCGGAAGATGCCCTCGAGCAGGTACGTCGACGTCGTCTTGCCGTTGGTGCCCGTCACGCCGACGAGCAGCAGCTTGTCGCTCGGGTGGTCGTAGAACGTGGCGGCACACGCCGCCAGCGCCTGTCGGCCGCGCTCGGCCACGATCCAGGGCACGTGACCGGACGCCAGCGCCGGGCTGTCGGCGATGACGGCGATCGCACCCTTCTCGATCGCCTGGGCCGCGTACGCCGAGCCGTCGCGCTGCGTGCCGCGCATCGCCACGAACACCGCACCCGGCACGACGGCGCGCGAATCGTAGGCGATTGCCCACACGAGTCCCGCCTCCGCGGCGCCGAGGTCCGGCGCCTGGAGAGGGGTGAGGCGGGCGACGTCCGCGAGGAACGCGCCCAGCGTGCGCGCGGGCATCAGCGAGCGCCCTCCTCGGCCTCGTCGGGCGCTACGGGAAAGCGGGTCAGTTCCAGCAGGCACACGCCGCCCTCGCCAACCGGCGTACCGGCCGGGACGCTCTGGCGGGCAACGACGCCCTGGCCGCGCAGGCGCGGCTCCCAGCCGAGGTCGATCAGCGTGCGCACGGCTTCGCGCGCACTCAGCCCGGTCAGGTCGGGGACTTCGGTGCGCGAGGCGCGTGCCTTCGCCTGTGCCTCGGACGGTGCCGTGTCGATCACCGGGTTGAGCGTCGGGCCGCTCGTGGCGCGAGCGACGACGATCGGGGGCTGGCGATCGACGTTGGGCGGAATCGCGAGGTGGCGCAGCGTCGCGTCGGCGATCCGCTTGAACACCGGCCCCGCGACGCCACCGCCGTAGTAGCCCTTCTTGTGCGGTGCGTCGATGACCACGATCATCGCGACAGCGGGGTTGCGCGACGGGAAGAAGCCGGCCGTCGACGCCATGTACTCCATCAGGTAGCCCCTGCCACCCTGATTGAGTTTGCGCGCCGTGCCGGTCTTGGCGGCGATCGTGTAGCCCTCGATGCGCGCTGTCTTGGCGGTGCCGTCGGTGACGACGGCTTCCATCATCGTCGTCAGGCGCGCCGCGGTGTTCTGCGAGATCGCACGACGAATCACTTCGCGGTTGGTGGGCGTCCGCACGCCGTTCTTCACCGTGGCCCGCACGATGCGCGGCTTCAGCAACTCGCCGCCGTTGGCCACGGCACTCATCGCGCCCGCCATCTGCAGGGGCGTCACCGCGATGGTGTAGCCGATGGCCACACGGGCCAGGTCGTGTTCCTTGATGTCCTTGACGCGCCGAACGATGCCGGCGCTCTCGGCCGGGAAGTCGCGGCCGGCCCGCGCACCGAAGCCGAAGCGATTGACGTAGCGCATCAGCCGCTCAGTCCCGAGACGGTTGACGGCGACGCGCGCGGTACCGCAGTTGCTCGACTTGGCGAACACCTTCTCGAAGCTCGCGACGCCGACCTGGTGTACGTCGGTGATCGCCTTGGCGCTGCCGAACTTGCACGGCATCGTCGCGTCGACGATGTCGGTCGGGCGGATGACGTTCTCTTCGAGCGCCGCGGCCGCGGTGATCGTCTTGAAGGTCGAGCCCGGCTCGTAGATCGTCTCGACGGCGCGGTTGACGCGCGACCGCCGGTCGACGTGGCTCGAGTCGTTCGGGTTGAAGTGCGGGTCGCTGACCAGCGCGAGGATCTCGCCGGTGTGCGGATCCATCATCACGACCGTGCCGCCCTCGGCGCCGTGCTCCTCGACCGCGGCGCGCAGTTCGCGCTCGGCGATGTACTGCAGACGCGCGTCGATCGTGAGCTCCAGGCTCACGCCGGAGGTCGGCGCTTCCTTGACCATGGTGCCGAGCACGCGACGCTGCGCGTCCTGCTGGACGATCAGCGTGCCGCCCGTGCCGGTGACGAGACGGTTGTGCACTAGTTCGAGGCCACCGACGCCCTGGTTCTTCGCATCGACGAAGCCGAGCACCGACGACGCGAGATCGCGATTCGGGTAGTAGCGGCGGCTCTCCTTGAGGAAGCCGATGCCGGACAGCCCGAGCGCGGCCACACGCTGCGCCTCGGACGGCGTCGCGCGACGGCGGATGTACACGAAGTCCTTCTTGCCGCCGAGACGCTTCTCCAGACTCTCGCGCACGTCGTCGCTGCAGCGCGTGAGCACGCCGCAGATGCGGCCGGCAACCACCGCCGGATCGCCCAGGTCCTTCGGCACGACCGCGAGCGTGCCGGTGCGACCGCCGCGACCGCGATCGACCACCAGCCCGGGTTCCTTCAGCGTTTCGATCTTCTCGACCTCTTCTTCGGAGAGGGTGCCCATCACCAGCGCCTTGCCACGCTGGCTGTGCAGGCGCTGCAGCAGCGACTTGCGCTCTTCGCCGTCGCAGCCGTCGAGCACGTCGCACAGCTGGCTGGCCGTGGCCTCGGGGTCGTGCACGTCGCTCGGTGCGGCGTAGATCACGTCGCCGTCGACGCTGTACGCGAGCACGCGACCGTAGCGGTCGAGGATCTGGCCGCGACGCGGGTTGAGATCGATCGTCTGGCTCTGCTGGCTCTCGGCCCGCGCCACCAACGCGGCGTGCTGGAACACCTGCAGGTACACGAGGCGGGCGACGATGCCGCACGCCCAGAGGAGGATGAGCCCGCCGGCCATGAGGACCCGCGGGCGCAGGGTCTTGCGCCAGTCGATCGTCTCGATCGACGGCGTGTCCTGGGCGTCACGCTGGGCGTCGCGCACGACGCGACGGTTGTTCAACGCAGCCGCGCCGGAATCGAGGCCGGCGAGGAGATCGGTGACGTCTTCCGGTGGCTTGCTCATCGCGACGCCACCACCGAGCGCGAGGCGGACGGCGTGGCCGTCACCCGTTCGAGCACCGCCGACGTCTCGCGGCTGGGCGCCTTCATGTGGAGCTGACGCGTGGCGATCGCATCGATGCGCGACGGCGACTCCAGATGCGCCTTCTCGACGTTCAGGTGGCGACGCGACTCGCGGAGCGCGACGAAGTGGCGCTGCAACGTCGCCGACTCGTGCTGCAGGCGCCAGCCTTCGTGATGCTGCCAGGCGGCGAACATCACGGCGAGGAGGACGCAGGCGCCACCCAGCACGGTGCGCAGCAGATCGCGCTGACGCACGTGATCGACTTCGCGGACGATCGCGCGGTTCTGCACCTTCTTGCGGACGACGTACTCGTTGTCCACGTCAGGCCAGCCTTTCGGCGACACGCAGCTTGGCGCTGCGGGCACGGGGGTTGCGCGCAATCTCGTCGTCGGTCGCTTCGATCGGCCGGCGCGTGACCAGCGTGACGAGCGGCTCGGGCGCCTGCGCCAGCGCCCGGAAGGTGTGCTTGACGATGCGATCCTCGAGCGAGTGGAACGCGATGATCGCGAGGCGCGCCCCGGCCAGCAGGCGGCTGACCGCGAGCCGGATGAACGCGTCGAGCCCCTCGAGTTCGCGATTGACCCAGATGCGCAGCGCCTGGAACGTGCGCGTCGCGGGATCGATGCGCTGCCAGCCGCGTGACGGCACGGCCCGCCGGACGACGGCGGCCAGTTGCCCCGTGGTCTCGAGCGGACCGGTGTCGCGGGCGCGGACGATGGCGCGGGCGATGCGGCGCGAGAAGCGCTCCTCGCCGTACTGGTAGATGACGTCGGCCAGCGCCGCCTCGTCGACCGTGCGGAGCAGCTCGGCGGCCGTCAGGCCACTGTCGCGATCCATGCGCATGTCGAGTGGCGCGTCGGCGCGAAAGCTGAAGCCACGGTCCGCGTCGTCCAACTGCATGGAAGACACGCCGAGATCGGCGAGAATGCCGCCGTCGACGGCAGTCAGACTGCGGGCGTCGAGCGCGTCTCCGAGCGAGCGATAGTCGGCATGCACCATCTCGACGCGATCGAGACGGTCGTGGAGTGTCTCGGCCGCGAGCGCGAGGGCCGTGCGATCGCGATCGAAGCCGAGGACGCGCGTCGCCCCGGCGTCGAGCAGAGCCCGGCTGTGGCCGCCCGCACCGAGCGTGCAATCGACGAACAGCCCGCCCCGGGAGGGAGCCAGCTGGCTGATGACCTCCGCGACAAGAACCGGTGCGTGCATGAGGCGCTCAGATGCCCAGGGAGGCGAGGTCGGCGAGGTGTGTATCGTTCAAGCCATCGGACAGGACCCTGGCCCGGAGCCGGTCGCTGTTCCAGATGTCGAGATAGGTCTGCATCGCGAGCACGTCCACGTCTGCGGTCGCGCCGGCGGCTTCCCGGAGGGGCGGGGGAATGACCACACGCCCCTGGGTGTCGAACTCGGCCATCTGGCCCCAGTAGGAAGTGGTCATTTCAAAAGCTTTGCGGTTGACGTCCAATTGCGGGAGCGAGCGGAGCTTCTCTTCGATGCTTTCCCAGACCTTCAGCGGATACAGGCGGACGTATTCACCGGCGGGAGACTGGCTCGTCAGATACAGC